>WHTA01000090.1 GCA_009379825.1 Streptosporangiales bacterium | reverse complement strand
TCATTCCCTGACGCGGACCGGAGTGGCCCGCACGGTTGTCACCGTGATGGGGGACGATCGAAGGGTGACCACTCCGAAGGCCGCTGCCCCGAGCCCCGGCCAGCACCCACCGTTCACCGCGTCGTTCGTCGTGGTGTCCGCATTCGTGTTCCTGCTCGAGCTGGCGGCGTTCGCCGCGCTCGGCTACGTGGGCTGGCAGCTCGGCAGCGGCATCGCGAAGCTGTTCCTGGTCTTCGCAGCGCCGCTGGCGGCGATCGCCGTGTGGGGGTTGTTCGTCGCCCCGAAGGCGCTGTGCACAGTTTCACCC
Organism: Streptosporangiales bacterium; assembly: GCA_009379825.1. Classification (NCBI taxonomy): domain Bacteria; kingdom Bacillati; phylum Actinomycetota; class Actinomycetes; order Streptosporangiales; species Streptosporangiales bacterium. The sequence goes on along the minus strand of WHTA01000090.1, from coordinate 19,916 downwards.
GGCGTCCGGTTGGCGGTGGAGCTGCTCGTCTACGCTGCCGCGGTGGTCGGCTTGTTCGTCGCCGGGGCAGTGGTTGCCGGCGTCGTGCTCGGCGTGCTGGCCGTGGCGTACGAGCTCGCCCGGCCGGTGCTGCGACGGCGAGGGCTGAAGGAGTAGCTGTGACTGGCGTGACCGACAGATCGAGGGAGTGGCTGGGCACGACGCCCGGTCACCGCGACGCCGACGGCGTGGTCACCGCGCACGGCGCCGGCCAGCCGAGCGTCGTACCCGGGCCCGACCTCGGCCGGGGGGCCCGCGAGGAGCTGGAAGAACAGCTGCTGGTGAAGGGCGCGACCCGTGCACGCGGCGCCGGCGACCGGGCCCGCGAGGAAGCCCCCGACCAGGAACGCACCTGCTTCGAACGGGACCGCGACCGGATCCTGCACTCACCGGCGTTCCGGCGGCTGGCCGGCAAGACCCAGGTCTTCGTGTTCCCCGCCGACCACCAGCGCACCAGGCTCACGCACGCGCTCGAGGTCGCGCAGGTGGCGACCAGCATCGCGCGGGCGACCGGTCTGAACGTGCCGCTCACCGAGGCGATCGCGCTCGGCCACGACTGCGGGCACGGCCCGGGCGGGCACGCAAGCGAGGACGCCTTCGACGCCTTCCTCGGCGAGGGCTACGACCACGCGGTCTGGGGCGCGGACGTGGTGCTCACCCCGCTGAACCTCTGCCGGGAGACGCTCGACGGCATCCGCAACCACTCCTGGTCGCGCCCCACACCGCAGACCCCCGAGGGCTGCGTGGTCAGCTGGGCCGACCGCATCGCGTACAGCGCCCACGACCTGGAGGACGCTGCGCACACCGCCATCGTCCAGCTGGCCGACCTCCCCGACGAGGTTGCGGACGTCTGCGGGCGCACCAGACGTGAGCAGCTCACCACGTTCATCCGTGAGGTGGTGAGCTGCATAGGCGCCACCGGGATCGTCGGCATGCGCGGCGAGGTCGCCGACGCGCTCGCCGGCTTGCGCAGGTTCAACTACGAGCGCATCTACACCCGCCCGGACTCGCTCGCCCAGGGGGCGGCGGTCGTCGCCGTGCTCCGTGCGCTCGTCGAGCACTACTCGGCGACGCCGACCGCCCTACCGGACCCGCCCGCGGCGCAGCCGGCCAGCCCGGAGGCGGTACGCGCCGCCGTCACCTACGTCGGCGGCATGACCGACCGATACGCGTTCCGCGCCGCTGTCGACCTGCTCGCCTGGGACCCGGCCAGGCTGCCCCGCGGCATCGGCTGAGACAGCCACCCGCTGGTTAGCTGAGACGGCCCCTCCCTCCGCTGGTTACCTGTCCGCCGCGCGGCCAGCCGGCCGCCCGCCGCGGCCACCACGGCAGTCTTGGCGCCGCCGCGCGTCGTACCCGTGGCGGCCGCCACCCGCCACCCCGGCAGTCTTGGCGCCGCCGCGCGTCGTACCCGTGGCGGCCGCCACCCGCCACCCCGGCAGTCTTGGCGCCGCCGCGCGTCGTACCCGTGGCGGCGGCCGCTACCGGCGCGCGCCGCTGGCCGCTAGCGGCCCACGCCCCGCTACCGCCGCGGCGAGCGGACGCCGCCTACGCGACGGCTGTTGCGGCTGCTGGGAGGGGGCGGCCGAGCGGCTCGAGCTGGCGGACGACCTCGGCGAGGACGTCGAAGAGCTTGTCCAGGTCGCTGCCGGCGGGGTCGGGGACGTCGGTCATGACCAGGTCGAAGCCGAGCTCGCCCAGGCGGCCGAAGCGGTCGACCAGCTGGCCGACCTCCGGGGTGCCCAGCTGGCCGAAGCAGGTCTTCACGATGTCCTCGTACGGCCTGCCGACGTCGGCGCAGTGCTGTTGCAGGACGGACAGCTTGTGGCCGAGCACGTCCTCGCCGGCGAACTCGAACAGGTTGCAGGCATCCCCGTACTGCGCGACCATCCGCAGCGTCTTCTTCTCGCCGCCTCCGCCGATCAGGATCGGCGGTCGGCGTACCGGTGCCGGGTTGTTCAGCGGCCGGTCGAGCTGGAACTGGCTGCCGGTGTACGGGCTCTCGTCGCCGGTGAACATCCGGTGGGCGACCTGCAGGGTCTCCTCGAGCTGCGAGAACCGGTCCCGCAGGGTGGGGAACGGGATACCGAGGCCGCGCGACTCCTCCTCGTTCCAGCCGGCGCCGATGCCCAGCCAGGCACGGCCGCCGGACAGCACGTCCAGGCTGGTGACGGCCTTCAGCAGCGCGCCCGGATGCCGGTAGTGGACGCCGGTGACCAGCGTGCCGACCTCCAGCCGCGTGGTGTGTGCTGCCGCCCACGACAGCAGTGTGTACGCCTCCAGCATCGGGTCCTCGGTCGGCCCGAAGACGGGGATCTGGAAGAAGTGGTCCATCGGCCAGAAGCTGTGGACGCCGGCCTCGTCGGCCCGCTGCACCAGCCGCTCGAGCACCGGGCCGATCCCCGCGGGTCCGTCCTCGGTGCGGAAGTCACAGACGTGTAGACCCAGTTGAATGCGTGCTCCTCGTCCTCTCGGCAAGCGTTGCGGCCGCCATATTAGCCGGCTAAGTTCGCCGCTGTGAGGCGTCGCAAGATCTCGCCGAGCGCGACCCGGTCGGCGTCGTCGAGGACGGACGTCACCTCCAGGTCCGCCGCCTGCCACGCGCGCTCCACCGGGCCCTGCAGCGCGCGCCCGGCGGCGGTGAGGACGATCCTGCGCTTCCGTCCGCCGGCGGGCTCGCGGCGCAGGAACCCGGCACGCTCCAGCCGCTGCACAGCCTTCGTGACCGTCGGCGCCTCGATCCGCAGCCGGTTCGCGAGCTCGGTCTGCGTCAGCCCGTCCTCGTGCCACAGCTGCGACAGCAGCAGGTCCTGGCCGGGGTGCAGGCCGTGCTCGGCGAGCACCGGCCCGACGGTCGCGCGGGTGCGCTTCATCGCCTTCAGCAGGTGATAGGAGAGCATGTCCTCGATCACCCGACGACGGTACGACACCACCGGCGCCCGGACGAGCGGAGTGTCGCCGGCGCCGCGTACACTCCTGACGTGGCCGGACGGATACGAGACGAGGACATCGCGCTCGTCCGGGAGCGTTCGCCGATCGACGAGGTCGTACGCGAGCACGTGGCGCTTCGCAACGCGGGCGCGGGCTCCCTCAAGGGAATATGCCCCTTCCACGACGAGAAGACGCCCTCGTTCCACGTCAGCCCGCAGCGCGGCGTGTACTTCTGTTTCGGCTGCCAAGAGGGCGGCGACGTCATCACGTTCATCCGCAAGGTGGAGCACCTCGACTTCGCCGAGGCGGTCGAGCGGCTGGCCAGGCGCGCCGGCGTCGACCTCAGGTACGAGCAGGGCGGCGCGGCGCCCAACCGCGAGCAGGGCAAGCGCACCCGGCTGGTGCAGGCGCACGCGGCGGCCGCGGAGTTCTACGCCGAGCAGCTGTCCGGCGCCGAGGCGGTGCAGGCGCGCACGTTCCTCGGTGAGCGCGGCTTCGAGCGTGAGGTCGCCGAGCGGTTCGGCGTCGGGTACGCACCGCGCAGCTGGGACGCGCTCGTCGCGCACCTGCGCGGCCGCGGGTTCACCGACGAGGAGATGGTCACCGGCGGGCTGGCCCGGCAGGGGCAGCGCGGGCTGATCGACCGGTTCGTCGGCCGGCTGCTGTGGCCGATCCGCGACCTCGGCGGCGACGTCGTCGGGTTCGGCGCCCGCCGCATCTACGACGACGACCGGATCGAGGCGAAGTACCTCAACACCCCCGAGTCGCCGATCTACAAGAAGTCGCACCTGCTGTACGGCGTCGACCTCGCCAAGCGCGACATCGCCAAGGAGCAGCGGGCGGTGCTCGTCGAGGGGTACACCGACGTGATGGCGTGTCACCTCTCCGGCGTGCCGACCGCGGTCGCCACCTGCGGCACGTCGTTCGGCGCCGACCACATCAAGGTGCTGCGGCGGCTGCTGATGGACTCCGACGCGTACCGCGGGGAGATCATCTTCACCTTCGACGGCGACGAGGCCGGCCGGAAGGCCGCGCTACGCGCGTTCGAGCTGGACGAGGAGTTCGTGACGCAGACGTTCGTCGCCGTGCAGCGCGACGGTCTCGACCCGTGCGACCTGCGGCTGCAGCAGGGCGACGCTGCCGTGCGCGAGCTGGTGGCGCGGCGGCTGCCGCTGTTCGAGTTCGCCATCCGCAACGTCGTCGACCGGCACGACGTAGCGACCGAGGAGGGTCGCCTGCACGCCGTCGACGAGGCCGCGCCGATCATCGCGCGGATTCGCGACACCGGTCTGCGGCAGCGGTACGCGATCAACCTCGACCGGTGGCTCGGGCTGCTCGACGAGAAGTTCGTCCTGCAGCGGGTGACCGACGCGGCCAACCGGGCGCGCAGCAAGCAGCGTCCGGGCGACCAGCAGCCGCAGGGCGGCGGCAACGGCAAGCCGTCCGCGCCCGTGCTGCCCGATCCCCGTGACCCCGCCCTGCAGGTGCAGCGGCAGGCGCTGAAGCTCGCCGTGCAGCGTCCTGCGCTCGCCGGGCCGTTGTTCGACCAGCTGCCGCACGACGTGTTCACCCACCCCGGCTATGTCGCCGTACGGGAGACGATCGCCGCGGCCGGTGGTGTCGCGACCGCACCCGGTGGCAGTGCGTGGTTGCGTTCGCTGACCGAGACCACGGACGACGACCGGGTGCGTACGCTGCTGACACAGCTGGGTGTCGAGCCGTTGGAGACCGACCGCGACGAGCCGGACGACAGGTACGTGGCGGCCGTGCTCAGCCGGCTGCAGGAGATCGCCGTGACCCGACAGGTGACGGCGTTGAAGAGCCAACTACAGCGAGTAAATCCGGTGGAACGGCCGGAGGATTTCAACAAAATGTTCGGAGAGCTCGTCGGCCTGGAACGGAGGCGGGCAGCGTTGCGTGAGTCACTTGGCGGATCGTGAGATGGGGTGCACGGTTGGGTGATGTTGGTGGTGCGTCGCGCAACCGCTCCTTCGGCTTGTCAGACTGGACCTCGTGAGTCAGGACACGGTGCGTCCTGTGGGGGCCGGTGAGCCGTCCAGTGTGGACGGCGTCGGTGAGCTGGCCCTGGCACCGGTCGGCGGCGCCGAACCCGCGCCGCGCGCCGATGTGCCCGACGCCGAGCCGAGTCCCGAGGAGATTGCCGCAGCCGCCGACCTCGCAGAGGACGCCGAGGCGGAGGAACCGGCCGACGAGCCCGTCGACGAGGAAGTCAGCGAGCCGGGCCGGGTGGCGACGGCTGCCGGACCCAGCGCCGACCCGGTGCGGATGTACCTCAAGGAGATCGGCCGGGTGCCGCTGCTCACCGCCGCGCAGGAGGTGGCGCTCGCGACCAGGATCGAGAGCGGTCTCTACGCCGAGTACAAGCTCAACACCCGCGACGACCTGGCCGCCGACTACTGCACCGACCTCGCCGCGATCGCCGCCGACGGCGTCGTCGCCAAGAAGCACCTGATGGAGGCGAACCTCAGGCTGGTCGTCTCGATCGCTAAGCGCTACGTCGGCCGCGGCCTGCTGTTCCTCGACCTGATCCAGGAGGGCAACCTCGGTCTGGTTCGGGCCGTGGAGAAGTTCGACTACCGCCGTGGGTTCAAGTTCTCGACGTACGCCACCTGGTGGATCCGGCAGGCGATCACCCGTGCCGTCGCCGACCAGGCGCGCACGATCCGGATACCCGTGCACATGGTCGAGGTCATCAACAAGCTCGAGCGCGTGCACCGTCAGCTTGTGCAGGAGCTGGGTCGCGACCCGTCGCCCGAGGAAGTGGCCAGGCAGATGGGGCTGAGCCTCGACCGGGTGATCGAGCTGCGGCGGATGGCGCAGGACCCGCTGTCGCTGCACACGCCGATCGGCGACGAGGACGACTCCGCGCTCGGCGACTTCATCGAGGACACCGACGCCGTCGTGCCCGCTGAGGCCGCGGCGTTCATCCTGCTGCAGGACCAGCTGGAGACGCTGCTGCAGGGACTCAGCGAGCGCGAGGCCGCGGTGATCAAGCTCAGGTACGGCCTCACCGACGGGCACACGCACACGCTGGAGGAGGTGGGCCGCGCGTTCGGCGTGACCCGGGAGCGGATCAGGCAGATCGAGTCCAAGTCGTTGGCGAAGCTGCGGCACCCCAGCCGCGCCGACCAGCTCCGCGATTACCTCGCCTGAGGACGCAGCTACGTGCGACGCAGAACCCTGATCGTCGGCCTGACGGTGCTCGCCGTGCTCGTCGCCTCCGGCGGGTTCGTGGTGGGCTGGCAGCTGCTGCCCTCAGCCGCGGACCGGCCGGAGACCGTGCCGTCCAAGCGGCCGTCGCCGTCGGCGAGCCAGGGCAAGGCGCAGCCGTGGCAGGACCGGCCAGAGGTGCAGCTGCAGTACGACATCGCGGCCGACCACGAGTCGGCTAGCGGCGTCGAGGAGGTCGCGTTCACCCCCGACCGCAAGGTGTGCGACTGGCTGGTCTTCCGCGCCTGGCCGAACAAGCCGGAGCTGGCCAGGCACGGCGGCGCCATGACGGTCGACGAGGCCGAGGTCGCGGGCGCGGAGGTCGACCCGCAGGTGGAGCGTCGCGGCGCGCCGGCTGGCGCGCCAGGCACCCTGGTCAAGCTGCCGCTGGAGAGCTGCGTCGGTGCGGGCGACACCGTACGGGCGCGGTTGGAGTTCACCGTCGAGATGGCGAAGGGCAGCGGCGACCGGGTCGGCACGCACCGCGGCGAGATGTGGTTCGCGTCCGCGTACCCCGTGCTCGCCTGGGAACGCGGGCACGGCTGGATGGTCGACCCGGCCGTCGACGTCTTCGGCGAGATGGACGGCAGCGAGGAGTTCCGGCTCGATCTGGAGGTGGTCGCGCCCGCGCGCGACTCCGTGCTCGGCACCGGCCGCTCACTCGGCACGGCGGACGGGCCGCGGCCCGGCACCATGCGGCACCGGTTCGCCGCCGACTCGGTGCGCAACGTCGCCGTCAGCGCCGGCGGGTACGCGGTCACCGAGCGGGTGATCGACGGCGTCCGCACCAGGGTGGGTGTCCCCGCCGAAGGCGCGGAGTCCGGCGGCAAGGCGTGGCTGGACGCGGTCGAGGCCGCGATGGGCAGGCTGCAGGACCGGTTCGGCAGGTTCCCGTACCGCGACCTGTGGGTGACCGTGGTGCCCGACGACACCACCGGCATCGAGTTCCCCGGCGCGATCTTCTACGGCGACGCGTCCCCGCCGGAGGTGAGCCGCAGCGAAGTCGTCGGGCACGAGCTCGCGCACATGTGGTTCTACAGCCTGGTGGGCAACAACCAGGGTCGCGACCCGTGGCTGGACGAGGCGTTCGCCACCTACGCACAGGCGCTCGCCGACGGGCAGCAGGCGGCGTACCTCGCCGACGCCCCCATGCCGGACGCCGCGAAGAACAGGGTGGGCGAGCCGATGACGTACTGGGCCGACCATCCGGACGACTACGGCACCGGTGTCTACCGGCAGGGCGCGACCATGCTGTTCGAAGCGAGGCAGCAGGTCGGCAAGCGGAAGTGGGACGCCGCGATGCGTGTCTACCTGACCAAGCATGCCCACCAGCTGGTGCGTTCGGACGACTTCGTCGCCGCGGTCGACCACCTACCTGGTGCCGTCCGCACGTTGGAGAAGTACGGGGCGGTGGACTGAGCCGATGCGCGCGATCGTGTACGAGGCCTTCGACGGGCCGCTCGAGGTCAGGGACGTCCCAGCGCCCACCCCGACGCCGGACGGCGCGGTGGTGCGGGTGGAGGCGTCCGGGCTGTGCCGCAGCGACTGGCACGGCTGGCGCGGCCACGACCCGGACGTCGAGGTGCCGCACGTGCCCGGGCACGAGTTCGCCGGGGTCGTCGAGACCGTCGGCCCGTACGTCCGCGGCTGGTCGCCCGGCGCCCGGGTGACCACGCCGTTCGTCTGCGGCTGCGGCCGTTGCGCCGCCTGCCAGCGCGGCCAGCACCAGGTCTGCGTCGCGCAGACGCAGCCGGGGTTCACGCACTGGGGGTCGTTCGCCGAGTACGTGCTCGTCGAGCACGCCGACGTCAACCTGGTCGCGCTGCCCGACGAGCTGTCCGCGGTGACGGCCGCCAGCCTCGGCTGCCGGTACGCCACCGCCTGGCGCGCGGTCGTCCAGCAGGGCGACGTGGCGCCGGGGGAGTGGGTCGCCGTCTACGGCTGCGGCGGCGTGGGGCTGTCCGCCGTGCAGATCGCCGTCGCCGCCGGCGCCCGGGTCGTCGCCGTGGACGTCTCCGCCGACGCGCTCGCGCTGGCCAGGGAGCTGGGCGCCGACGTCGGCGTGGACGCGGCCGCCGTCGACTCCGCCGCCGACGCCGTCCGGGAGCACACCGGCGGCGGTGCGCACCTCTCGCTGGACGCCCTCGGCTCCGCGCAGACCTGTGCCAGCTCGATCGAGTCGCTACGCACCCAGGGCAGGCACGTCCAGGTCGGGCTGCTGCCGCGCGTAGCGGGCGCGCCGACAGTGCCGATGGACGTCGTGATCGCCAGGGAGCTGGTGGTGCTCGGCAGCCACGGCCTCGCCGCGCACGCCTACCCGCAGCGGCTCGCCGCGGTCACCGCCGGCCGGCTGCGGCCGGACCTGCTCGTCCGCCGCACCGTCACCCTGGCGGAGGCCTGCACCGCGCTGCCCGCACTCGGCGACGCCCCGGCCGCCGGCGTCACCGTCGTCGACAGCTTCTAGTTCTGGCTGCTGCTGTTCGGCGGCTCGTAGGGGCTCGACGAGTGGCCGAACGGGAGCTTGTCGCCGACCTTCGCCGACACCTTCCGGCCGGTCTTGCCGACGAAGTCGCTGGCCTTGGCACCCACCAGACCCGCGGTCTCCTGTACGGACGGGTTCTCCACGAACGACTGCGCCGTCCGCACGATCTGGTCATAGCGCTCGCGCCCGGCCCTGGCACCGAGCACGAAGCCGACCGCCACCCCGACCGCGAAAGTGAGCTTGTAACGCATGGTGAGTCTCCTGCCCCCTGGGCGCTTGCGAGTAACGTTCTCCTCGTGCGCTAACCTATTCCCTCGGGAGCCGGAGAGCACATCGGCATCCCGGAAGTGCCAATCCCGCGTAGCTCAACGGCAGAGCACTCGGCTGTTAACCGAGGGGTTGTTGGTTCGAATCCAACCGCGGGAGCGAGGCGGCCTCCCCTGTTCGGTGGTCTTCGACCACCTTCCCGGATGCCGCCATTTCTCCCAGGGGCCGAGCCCCCTGGAACCCCCGTTCCCTGGTCGTTGTGGAATTGCTTTTCCTCACTCAGGTGAACTGTTTGCGGCGGCGGACGGTGAAGGAGAAGTGTTCGGGGAGGAGCCAGGCTTGGCTCCAGTTCACTATTTCGCCGGTTCGGGTGCGGGTTAGCTCGTCGAGGTACAGGGCGGGGACGCCGGACTTCTTGCCGAGCAGCGCCGCGACCTGGCGGGGGAGGCCGGTCGCTGTTACGTCGCAGTCGCTGTACTCCACCTCCAGGTCTGCGTGGGCGAGCAGGACGTCGAGCACCGAGCCGGCGAACTCGTCGCGGATCGCGGCGAACGGCAGCACGCCGACGGGTACGTAGTCGACGATCCAGCCCACCGGCTGGCCGTCGTAGACCTTCACCCGGCGCATCACCAGCGTCTGCGTCCCCGGCTCCCGCTCCAGCCTGGCCGCCTCCTCGGCGTCCAGCTCGCGTTCGGTGATCTCCAGGTCGGCACTCGTCACCACCGCGCCCTGGTCCGCGGCGAACGTCTCGAACGAGCTCAACCGGTCCAGCCCGGACGACAGGCCGTGCGGGCGGGGGAGCACGGTCGAGCCCTGTCCCTGCCTGATCGCGATGAAACCGGCCTCCTGCAGGCTGCGCAGCGCCGCCCGCACCGTCACCCGGGACGCGTCGTAGCGGCGGCACAGGTCCGCCTCCGTCGGCAGCCGCCGGCCCGGTGGCACCTCTCCGCTGAGCAGCAGCTCGTGCACGATCGCGTCGCGGATCTCGTCGCTACGCCGCAGCCGCGGCCGTCGCGCGAGCGTCTCCGGGGTGGTCATGGCACTCATTCTGACATCGATGATTTGGCTAACAACTATTGACAGTTGTCCTACAAATCTACATGGTGGTGTCCACGCAGCCGTGGAGGTGGAGTGCAGTGGACGCCGAGCTGGTGATCACCGGCGCCGACGTCGTCGGCGGCGCCTGGATGCGCAGGGCGGACGTCGCGGTGACCGGCGACCGGATCGTCGCCGTCGCCGCGGACCTGCCGCTCACCTCGGCGCGCGAACGCATCGACGGCAGCGGCCTGCTGCTCGCCCCGGGGTTCGTCGACCTGCACGCGCACAGCTGCCTGCGGGTGTTCGACGACCCGCTGCTGACGCCGAAGCTGGCCCAGGGCTTCACCACCGAGCTGACCTGCCCGGACGGTCTCGGTCCAGCCCCCGTACGCCCGGAGCTCGTCGCCACCCGCCGGCAGTACCTGCAGGCACTCGAGCCGAGCACGGAGGCGCCCTGGGACTGGCAGAGCCAGGCGGACTTCCTCGCGGCCGTGGACGCGGCGCGACCGGCCGCGAACCTCGTCGCCTGCGTGCCGCACAGCGCGGTACGGGAGCTCGCCGTCGGGCACGGTGACCGGCCCGCCGACGCCAGGGAGACGGCGCAGATGCAGGAACTGGTCCGCGCCGGGTTCGAGGCCGGCGCGCGTGCGCTCTCCTTCGGCCTGATCTACGCGCCCGGCCTGTACGCGGACACCGCGGAGCTGGTTGCGCTGGCCGAGGTGGCGGCCGCGTACGGCGCACCGCTCGTGCCGCACGTACGCAACGAGGCCGGCGGGGTGCTCGACGCGGTCGGCGAGTTCGTCAAGGTCGCCGAGCGCACGGGTGCGCCGCTGCACGTCTCCCATGTAAAGCTGGTCGGCCGCCCCGACCTGCTCACCGACCTGGTCGACCTGCTGACCCGGGCGAGCGACTGCATCGACCTCACCTTCGACCAGTACCCGTACGGCGCGGGGAGCACCCTGCTCGCCGCGCTGCTGCCGCCGTACGCCTTCGAAGGCGGGCCGATCGCGACGCTGGCCAGGCTCCGTGACCGTGCGGAACGGCACCGGATGGCGCGCGACATGGAACGCGGCCTGCCCGGCTGGGAGAACCTGTACGCCGCGTGCGGACCGGCCGGCATCACCGTCACCCAGGCGGCCGGCTGCCGGGCGCACGACGTCGGTAGGTCGGTCGCCGACATCACCGCGGCGACCGGCAGCGAGCCCGTGCTGGCTGTGCTCAACCTGCTCGCCGAGACCGACCTCGACGCCGGCATGATCGACCACTACGCCGCCGAGTCGGTGGTCAGGGAGATCTTCACCCACCCCGCGGCACTGGTCGGCTCCGACGGCGTCTTCCACCCGCACCCACACCCACGGCTGTACGGCACAGCGGCCAAGGTGCTCGGCCGGTACGCGCTGCGTGACCGGTTGATCGACGTACCCGAAGCGGTCGCGCGGTTGGCGACCAGGCCGGCTCGGTTGCTCGGGCTGACCGACCGCGGCCGCGTGGCCGAGGGGCTGCGTGCCGACCTGGTGCTCCTCGACCCGCACGAGTACGTCGACGTCGCCGGCTACGACGACCCGCACCGCACCCCACCCGGCGTCACGGCGGTGTTCGTCGGCGGCCGGCCGGTGCTGCGCGACGGCCGGCACACCCAGGAGCGTCCTGGTGCCGTCACCCGCACCCCGCGGGACCGATAACCAACCACCGAAAGCGAGACCCACCCATGTCCAGCTCTGCCTCGATCGACTACCAGGCGGTCGACGACCTGTTGTTTCGCCTGGTCGGCGCACGCAGCTACTCCACCGAGGAGAGCGCGGCGGCGGCCGTGCTCCGCGACGAGCTCACCCGGCTCGGGTTCACCGTGGAGGTGGACGACATCGGCAACGTCATCGGCACTCTGCGCCTGGGCGACGGTCCGACGGTGCTGCTCGACTCGCACCTGGACACGGTGGTGGTGGTGGACCCGGCCGAGTGGACCCGCAAGCCGGACGGCGAGGTCGTCGGCGACCGGGTGTACGGGCGCGGCACGGTCGACATGAAAGGACCGCTCGCGGCCTGCCTGCACGGCGTCGCCGCGCTGCGCGACCTGGACGTCGGCACCATCGTGGTCTCCGGCAGCGTCGCCGAGGAGCTGGTCGAGGGCCCCGCGCTCGTTCGCGTCGCAGAGCGGGTGCGGCCGGACTACGTGGTGATCTGCGAGGCGACCGCATGCAAGGTGGCCAAGGGCCAGCGCGGCCGCGCCGAGGTGCGGATCGAGGTCGAGGGCACGTCGTGCCACTCCGCGCACCCGCGGGCGGGCCTGAACGCCGCGGAGGTGATGGCGGACGTCGTCACCGCGCTGCGCGCGATCGAGCCGCCGACGCACCCGAGCCTCGGCGACGGCATCCTGGTGCTCACCGACGTGCTGTCCGCCCCGTACCCGGGGCTGTCCGTCGTGCCAGAACGGTGCGTCGCGACGTACGACCGCCGCACGCTCGTGGGGGAGACCGAGGAGGACGTCCTCGCGCCCGTGCGCGCGGTGGTCGACGAGGTCGCCGCACGGTGGGGCACGACGGCGACGGTCGGCATCGCCGCCGACGACTACACCGCCTACACCGGCGTCCAGGTGCAGGCGCCGAACTTCGCACCGGCGTGGCTGACCGACGAGGACACACCGATCGTCACGGCGGCCGTCGACGGTCTGCAGGCGGCCGGGCTGCCTGCGGTCGTCGGGCACTACAAGTTCTGCACCAACGGATCAGGCACCGCGGGACACCTCGGCATCCCGACCATCGGCCACGGGCCGGGCGAGGAAGACCAGGCACACACCGTCGACGAGTCGATCGCACTCGACGACCTGCACGCCGGCGCACAGGGCTACGCCGCGATCGTCGCCGCCCTGCTGCGGCAGGAGGTGGCCAGGTGACCGCCCGTCGGCTGGTGGTCAACCCGTACGCCACCGAGGTGCAGGCACTCGACGTCGCGACCGTCGAACTGGTGTCGGCGTTCCACCGCAGCCTGCCCGGTTACGCGGTGACCCCGCTCGTCGAGGCGCCGGCACTGGCCGCGGAGCTCGGTGTCGGCGAGGTCTGGGTGAAGGACGAGTCGAGCCGCCTCGGGATGCCGTCGTTCAAGATCCTCGGCGCGTCCTGGGCGACCTACCGCGCGTTCTGCGCACGCGCCGGCCTCGACCACACCGCCGGTCGCGGTGTCGACGAGCTGCGTATGGCACTGCGCGCGTTGCCGCCGCTCACGCTCGTCGCCGCGACCGACGGCAACCACGGCCGGGCGGTGGCGCGGATGGCCGGGCTGCTCGGCCTGGCGGCGCACATCCTGGTGCCACAGGACATGGTCGCCGCGCGCGTCGAGGCACTGGAGGGCGAGGGCGCGCGGGTGACCGTCGTGCCCGGCACCTACGACGAGGCGGTGGCGCGGTCGGCCGAGCTGGCCGACGACACGCACGTGGTCGTCTCCGACACGTCCTGGGACGGATATCGCGAGGTACCCGCCTGGGTGATCGACGGGTACGCCACGATCGCGGCGGAGGTCGAGGGCCAGCTCGCCGAGCGGCGCGCGACGCCGCCGACCGTCGTCGCCGCGCAGATCGGCGTCGGTGCCTTCGCCGCCGCCATGGTCCGCGGTTTCGTGCCGGGCGGTGCGCGGGTAGTCGGCGCGGAGCCGACGAAGGCCGCCTGCGCGCAGGCGAGCATCGAGGCGGGCGAGCTGACCCAGGTCGGCGGTGCCCTGGACTCGATCATGGCCGGGCTGAACTGCGGCACACCGTCACCGATCGCCTGGCCGCACCTGCGCGCCGGGGTCACTGCGTTCGGTGCCGTGGACGACGCCGACGCGGCGGACGCCATGCGCGAGCTGGCCGCCGCCGGCGTGGTCTCGGGGGAGAGCGGAGCTGCGGGCCTCGCCGGCGTGCGCGTCTTCGCGGACCAGCTGCAGCTGAGCTCCGACGACCGGGTGCTCGTCGTGTCCACCGAGGGCGCGACCAACCCGGACGCGTACCAGCGGATCGTCGGCGGCGCCGCGCAGTCCTGACCCCCCGAACCCAGGTGCTTGGAGTACCGCCATGACCATCACCCTCATCGTCGTCGGCTACCTGGCAGTCATGGTCGGCATCGGCTTCTACGCGCGCAGACGCGTCAACAACGCCACCGACTACCATCTCGCCGGCCGCCGGCTCGCTCGCCGCCACCGAGATCGGCGGCGGCAGCTCCGTCGGCATGGCCGCGAAGGCGTACGACGACTGGGACTCTCCGCCGGCTGGTACGTGGTCTGCGCCGGCATCGGCATCCTGCTGGTCTCCTTCGTAGCGCCCGCCATGCGCAGGGCGATGGCGACTACCGTGCCCGAGGTGATCGGCCGGAGGTACGGCACCGCGAGCCAGAGCATCACGGCCGTGCTCGGCGCGGTGGCGCTGGTCGCGTTGGGTGCGGTGCAGATCACGGCCACCGCGACCATCGTCTCCACGCTCGTCGGGCTGCCGCTCGCCACGGCGATCCTCGTCACCGGTGGCGGGGTGGTGCTCTACACCTGGCTCGGCGGCATGTGGAGCGTCACGCTCACCGACTTCGTCCAGTTCTTCGTCATCGTGGGTGGTTTCGCGCTCGCGCTGCCGTTCGCCCTGCACGCCGCAGGTGGCTGGCAGTCGGTCGCCGCCCGGCTGCCGGAGGGGCAGCTCGGCTTCACCAGCGTCGGCTGGCCGACCATCATCGGCTTGATCGTGCTGTACTTCATGACGTTCTCCACCGGGCAGGAGGCGGTGCAGCGCTACTACGCCGCGCGCACCCCGAAGGTCGCCGTGCTCGGCTCGGTGCTGTGCGGCGGGTTGATGTCGCTCTACGCCTTCATCCCCGCGGTGCTCGGCCTCATCGCGCTCGCCGTCTACCCCGACATCGACCCGAACAACGCGCTGGCGCACAGCGCCGTCGGCCTGCTGCCTCCGGTACTCGCCGGCCTGCTGCTTTCCGCCGTCATGTCCGCGACGTTGTCGAGCGCGAGCGGCGACCTGCTCGGCGCGTCCACGATCTACATCAAGGATCTGCACCCGCGACTGTTCGGTGCCGTCGGCAGCGACGAGCGCGAGCTGCGGTTGTCGCGCGTCGGCGTACTCGTCGTGGGTGTGCTCGCGACCGGTATCGCGCTGGTGAGCCAGGCGATCATCCCGCTGCTCATCTTCGCCTTCACCATGCGCTCGGCCGGGCCGTTCGCCGCGTTCGTGTTCAGCCTCGTATGGAGGCGTACCAGCCGGCTCGCCGGCCTCGTCTCCATCGTGCTCGGCACCGTCTGCGGCGTTGCGTGGCAGCTGGCCGGCGAGCCGTTCGAGCTCGCCGCCATCATCGTGGGCGGCACCGCGAGCGTGGTCTCGTTCCTCGCCGTGCATTTCGTCGACAGGCGGCGCGACCGGCTCACCGGCGACCGGCTGCCGCCGGACGCCGCCGCTTCTGGTGTGCGGGAGACCGCGACATCGTGACGCCGTTTGGTTACCGTGGTGGCGCTGCTGCGCAACCGAGGAGCTGGTGTGACCGAACTGTGCGACCGCCCCGCCGTAGAGCTGCGGCACCTGTTGCTGGCCAAGGACGTCTCCGCGCGTGAGGTGCTCGATGCGCACCTGCAACGGATCGCCGAGGTGAACCCGACGGTCAACGCGATCGTGACGTCGACGGCCGAGCGGGCGATGGAGCGGGCGCAGCAGGTGGACGACGCGTCCGCGCGTAGTGGGGAACCGGTAGGCACGCTGCACGGGTTGCCGGTCGCGCACAAGGACCTCGTCGAGACCCGTGGCATCCGCACGACCTACGGGTGTGCGGTGTACGCCGACCACGTGCCCGACGTCGATGCGCTGCTCGTCGAGCGCTACCGCGACGCGGGTGCCGTGCTCGTCGGCAAGACCAACACCCCGGAGTTCGGGGCCGGGTCGCACACCAGGAACGCGGTCTTCGGTGTGACCGCCAACCCGTTCGACCCGAGCCGCAGCGCGGGCGGCAGCAGCGGGGGCGCGGCGGCCGCCCTGGCGACCGGCATGCTGCCGATCGCGGACGGCTCCGACATGGGTGGCTCGCTGCGCAACCCGGCGTCGTTCTGCGACGTGGTCGGGTTGCGCCCGTCGTACGGGCTGGTGCCGAACTGGCCGGCCGCCACGGCGTTCTTCCCGTACGTGACGCTCGGCGGGATGGGTCGTACCGCGGCGGACGTCGCGCTGCAGCTGCAGGTGCTGGCCGCACCGGACGCGCGTGGGCCGGTGCACATGCCGTCGGCCGCACAGTTCGCGCAGCCGCTGGACCGCGACTTCACCGGCGTCGTGGTGGCGGTGGACGCCGACCTCGACGGGTTGCCGGTCGACGCGGACGTCGCCGGTGTCTTCGCAGGGGTCGTGCCGGAGCTCGAGACGCTCGGCATGGTCGTACGCGAGAGCACACCGGGATGGGCGGACGCCGACGACGCGTTCCTGACCTGGCGCGGCTGGTACCAGGCGTTCACGCTCGGCGACCTGGTCGACGCCCACCCGGACGAGGTCGGCCCGAACATCAGGTGGAACGTCGACCAGGGTCGGCAGGTTACGGCGGCCGACCTGATGCGCGCCGAGCGACAGCGGATGGCGGTGTTCCACCGTGTACGCGAGTTCCTCACCGAGCACGAGTTCCTCGTCTGCCCGGTCAACCAGGTCGCCCCGTTCGACGCGGACCTGTGGCACCCGACCGACGTCGCCGGCGAGCCGGTGCGGCACTACCTCGACTGGATGCGCGCCTGTTCCCGGGTCACCGTCGCGAGCCTGCCGGCCGCGTCCGTGCCGTTCGGCTACACCGACGCCGGCCTGCCCGTCGGGGTGCAGGTCGTCGGTCGTCCTGGCGCCGATCTCGAGGTGCTGCGGTTCGCGCACGCCCTGTCGGCACGGACCACGCGGCGCCGGCCGGCCGTGCTCGGCGTGGCCGGCTAGCTCACGACTGCGTACGTTCGTACACGGCGCGGCTGAGGCCGTCGGCGAGCTGGGCGGCGTCGCGGGTGAAACCCGTGATGCGGAACCTGGTGCCGTCCCGCAGCTGCACCCGGCAGTGCACGTCCCGGCCGAGGAAGCGGGAGAACCTGGTGTCCTTGCCGAGGCCCCGGGTGGCGACGTTGTCCCTGCCGTCGTTGACCACGCTGGCGAAGTCCGCCCAGCCGATGACGCGGGTGTGGCCGGCGTACGCGTACACCAGGCCGCCCTCGTACACGCTGAACGACTCGGCGCGGCGGGTGTAGCAACGGATGCCGTCCACGACACCGCGCCACAGACACAGCGCAGGGACGCCCAGCACGACGCCTGCGATGGCGACATTGACGACCCGCGGTGGTCCGGCGAGCACGAACAGCGTGCCGACCAACCCGAGCCCGACCACCCCGATCGCGAGTGCCAGTACGGCGGTTCGTCCGCGCCGCGCGTTGTCCGTCTCGTGGCGCCGGACGAGGGCGCCGAGGTCCGCCTCGCTCGTCGTCCCGGTTTCGCCCGGTTCCTGCGGTACCGCGAACCTGGCCCGTTCCCTGGCCCTGGCCTTCCGGTACGCGACGGTGGCCACCACCACGGGGAACACCACGACGAGCACAACGAACACCAGGATGTCGATCTGGTCGCCGGTCACCTGTGCTCCTCGCCGCTCACCGTCGTGAGCGCCATGTAGCGAGCACGGCTGCTACGGTCGAAGGTGCCGACCGACACGGGGGTGACGGATGTTCCCGGACAGGCGCCGAACGGCCAGTGGGCGCGGACCCGCAACACGGAGAACGCCAAGCTGTTCCTCGCCGAGCAAGAGCAGCAGTCGGCTGCGGCCGGGCGTCGCTTCCGGTCGACGTTTGTCACCCGGCTCGGTT
Source organism: Streptosporangiales bacterium (assembly GCA_009379825.1). NCBI lineage: Bacteria > Bacillati > Actinomycetota > Actinomycetes > Streptosporangiales > Streptosporangiales bacterium. Next base: position 2,110 of record WHTA01000090.1, on the reverse strand, counting down.
GGGTGGTGCTTGCAGTGTTGCTCGCCGGCCTGCTGGTCCTCGGCATCCTCGGTTTCTGAGCCGGCACTCACACACTTGGCGCGGTCTCGAGCAAGGTGCGGATCGGGCGCAGCGCCACCTGCAACGGTACGAGCCTGGTCGCCACGTCACGCAGCACCGCAACCGTCCTGCTGCTGTTGAACATAAGGTTCGCCAGCTGCCGTGAGTTCTGCTGCGCAGCCTCCACCCGCGGGCGCTGCGCAGCCTCGAACGCGGCGAGCGTGCTGGGAACCTTCGTCGCCGAGGCCGTACCGAGCCGCCGGCTGAGCACCCAGGCAGACTCAATCGCCATGCACGCGCCGATGCCCGCAGTCGGCAGGAAGCCGACCGCTGCATCGCCGAGCAGCACGACGCGTCGGCCCCGCCAGCTGCTGGTGCGGCAGTCGGTGAGATACCAGTAGTACGGGTCGTCGGCCGCCGCGACGGCGGTGAGGATGGCGTCCAGCCGCCCGTCTACGTGCCGCAGCTCGCGGCGCAGTCGTGCGACGAACTCGGCCGGCCCGGAGCGCGTCCGGTCGTTCGGCCCGGCGACGATGACGCCGTTCTGGCCGGCGACCGGGTAGCTGCCGACGAACGCCCCGGCGCCCCAGACCTCCTCGCCGAGGGTGGTGGCGTCGGGGAACGGCGGCGTCCAGACCACCCAGCCGCCCCAGCCGGTGTCGACCTCGTCCAGCTCGGCGTGCGGCACGGCCAGCTTCCTGGTCGTGGAGTGCAGCCCGTCGGCGACCACGACGAGGTCGAACTCCGCCGTCAGGCTCGTCCCCTCGGTGGTGAGCGTGACCCGCGCCGGGCCGTGCTCGGGCTGCTCGATCGCGGTCGCCGTGGTCCGGTAGGTCACCGTGCCGCCCACGGTGGCGAATAGCCGCATCAGCTCGCCCCTGCTGATGCCGCGGTATTCGCCGTACCGGCTCAGCAGGCCGGACATCGAGTACTCCTTGTTCGTCGCACCACGGTGGGTGCGGATGACGTACCTGTCGAACTCGATGGTGTGGGCGCGGAACTCGTCGAGCAGTCCGAGGTCGTCGATGACCGGTGTGGCCAACGGCAGCAGGGCCAGCATGTACCCGGCGTCGGTGCCCTCGTCCCCGCGCTCGACGAGCACCGGGTGCAGTCCCGCGCGGCGCAGCAGCTGGGCCAGCGTCAGCCCGGCCACGTCGGCCCCGACGATGAGCACGCGTATCGGGTCGGTGCGCGCGGCCTCGACCTGCGCGTGACTGGAGACATCCTCGAGCATCGGCGCTGACCTCCGTACATTTATGGACCATCTGGTCCACAACGCCGTAGCACCAGCTGTGGACCACCTGGTCCAACGGGTTGCTAGAGTGCGCGCATGCCCCGAGGTGATGTCGTGTCGATGGCGCCCGACCGGCGGCGCCAGCTGCTGCGGACCGCGGCCAGGGAGTTCGCCGAGGCCGGTTACGAGCGCGCGTCGCTGAACCGTGTGCTCGTCGCGTGCGGCATGAGCAAGAGCTCCTTCTACCACTACCTGGACGGCAAGGAGGCGCTGTTCGACCTGGTGGTGTCCGAGGCGACCGCCGCGATGTCAGACGCCCTCGCGGTCCCCAGCGCGGCCGAGCTGGGCGACGGCGACTTCTGGCCGGCGATCGCGCGGCTGCTCGACCAGCTGCTCACCCTGGACGAGACCGCCTGGTTCGAGGACTTCGGCCGCATGGTCCACCTCGCCGACGCCCCGCCCGCGAGCTCGCTCGCCCGGTTCCTCGCCGGCATCCGCGCCTGGCTGGACCAGGCCCTGGACGTCGGCCGTGCCGGGGGAGCCGTCCGTACGGACCTCCCGGCGTCGCTGCAGACCCAGCTCGTCCTGGCCGTCCTCCTGGCGATGGACCGCTGGTCGCTGACCCAGCAACCGTCCGCCGACCCCGCGACCCGCCACCAGCTGGCCGCCACCCAGCTGGACACCCTCCGCCGCCTCCTCGACCCGGCCGTCCACCCCGCCGCCCCGACTCCCAGCCTGCGATAGGCTCACCGACATCTTGGGGTGGTAGCTCAGCCGGTCAGAGCAGCGGACTCATAATCCGTCGGTCGTGGGTTCAAGTCCCACCCGCCCCACCAG
>WHTA01000089.1 GCA_009379825.1 Streptosporangiales bacterium | reverse complement strand
GTGCATTTGATCCTGCGACACGTGTCCGAACCCGACCACGTCTGGGCATGGTCAACCTGGCGTCGACGACGCCAACACCAAGCCCGAACCAGCCACTATCGCACCCGCGGCCACCCACCCCATGTGCCGTTGCAGTACTAACCGCCGGCGAGCACCGACTCGTACACCTGGCGGGTGCGGTCGGCGATGACCGACCAGCTGAACTCGTCGACGGCGCGGCGCCTACCGGCCGTCCCCATCGCCTTCGCCTGCGCCTGGTCGGCGAGCAGTGCGGCCAGCCGCTCGCGCAGGTCGCCGACGAACCGCTCCGGGTCCCTCGGCGTGCCGGTGCCGTCGGTCTCCTGGTCGATGGGTACGAGCAGTCCGGTCTCACCGTCGGCGACGACCTCGGGGATGCCGCCGGTCGCCGTCGCGACGACGGCCGCCTCGCACGCCATGGCCTCCAGGTTGACGATGCCCATCGGCTCGTACACCGACGGGCAGCAGAACACCGTGGCGTGGCTGAGTACCTGGATCACCTCGGGTTTGGAGACCATCCGGTCGACCCACACGACGCCGTCGCGCACCTCACGCAGCTGGTGCACCAGCTGCTCGACCTCGGCGCCGATCTCCGGTGTGTCCGGAGCGCCCGCCAGCAGCACCAGCTGGGCGTCGCCGTCGAGTCCGTGCGCGGCACGCAGCAGGTACGGCAACCCCTTCTGCTTGGTGATCCGGCCGACGAACACCACGCTCGGCCGGTGCGGGTCGATGCCCAGCCGGTCGAGCACGTCGGTGGCGGGATCCGGCGCGTACTCCGCCGTGTCGATGCCGTTGTGCACGACGGAGACCCGGCCGGGGTCGAGCGCCGGGTAGCAGCGCAGCACGTCGGCGCGCATGCCCGCGGACACCGCGATCACGGCGTCCGCCGCCTCGATCGCCGTCCGCTCGCACCACGAGGACAGGTTGTAGCCGCCGCCGAGCTGCTCGGCCTTCCACGGCCGCAGCGGCTCCAGGCTGTGCGTCGTCACGACGTGCGGGACCTCGTGCAACAGCTTCGCCACGTGGCCGGCCAGGTTCGCGTACCAGGTGTGCGAGTGCACCACGCTCGCGCCGGCCGCGCCCGCGCTCATCGCCAGGTCGACGCCCATCACCTGCAGCGCCGCGTTCGCGTCCGTCAGCTCCTGCGGTGGCTGGTACGCGGTCACCCCGGCCGCCTGGCGGTCCGCGCCGAAGCAGCGCACCCGTACGTCGGGCGGGTCGGGCAGCCGGCCCAGCTCGCGCGCGAGGTACTCGGCGTGGACACCCGCGCCTCCGTACACCTCCGGTGGGTACTCCCTGGTCAGCAGATCGACCCGCAACGGCATGCGTTCGCCCTCCTCGCACTACCCGACCGCCGTACGGAGCGTACGCCCTACGGGCCAAACCGGTGCGCGCAACATAGGGTGCTCCCATGGCCAAGGTGCTGTCGATAGTGCTCGCCGGTGGCGCGGGCAAGAGGCTGATGCCGTTGACGGCGGACCGGGCGAAGCCGGCCGTGCCGTTCGGCGGGGTCTACCGGCTGGTGGACTTCGTGTTGTCCAACCTGGCCAACGCCGGCTTCCTGAAGATAGTCGTGCTGACCCAGTACAAGAGCCACAGCCTGGACCGCCACCTCTCGGTGACCTGGCGGATGTCGACCGTGCTCGGCAACTACGTCTCGCCGGTACCCGCGCAGCAGCGGGTCGGGCCGCGGTGGTTCGCCGGGTCCGCCGACGCCATCTTCCAGAACCTCAACCTGATCAGCGACGAGCGCCCCGACTACGTCATCGTCTTCGGCGCGGACCACGTCTACCGGATGGACCCGCGGCAGATGCTGGACGCGCACATCGCCAGCAGCGCGGGCGTCACGGTCGCCGCGATCAGGCAACCGCTGTCGCAGGCCGACCAGTTCGGAGTGATCGAGGCGGACGCGGAGAGCGGCCAGATCACGGCGTTCAGGGAGAAGCCGAAGGACGCGGTCGGCCTGCCGGACGCGCCGGACCAGATCTACGCGTCGATGGGCAACTACGTCTTCACCACCCACGCGCTCGTCGACGCCGTGCGCAAGGACACCAAGGACGAACGCAGCAACCACGACCTCGGCGGCGACATCATCCCGGCCTTCGTCGCCCAGCAAGACGCACACGTCTACGACTTCGCCTGCAACGTGGTGCCGGGCACTACGGACCGGGAGGTCGGCTACTGGCGCGACGTCGGGACGCTGGACTCGCTCTACGAGTGCAACATGGACCTGATCAACGTCAACCCGGTGTTCAACCTGTACAACTCCGACTGGCCGATCCTCACCTCGACGCCGCCGTACCCGCCGGCCAAGTTCGTCTTCAACAACACCGACAGGATCGGCTCGGCGGTCGACTCGATCGTCTCGCACGGCGCCATCGTCTCCGGCGGCCGGGTCGAGCGTTCCGTGGTGTCGCCACTGGTCCGGGTGAACTCGTGGGCGAGGGTCACGGACTCCGTGCTGATGGACAACGTGCAGATCGGCCGGCGCGCCGTCGTGCACAAGGCCATCCTGGACAAGAACGTCGTGGTTCCCGAAGGCGCACAGATCGGCGTCGACCACGACGCCGACAAGGCACGCGGCTTCACCGTCTCGCCGGACGGTGTGGTCGTGCTCGGCAAGGACCAGTACGTCCCACCGCCGTGACGCGGTCGGCTACCCGGTCCGTGCGGTGAGCCAGGAGTCCAGAGCACGTACCCGCCGCACCTCGTTGCCGACAACGACCAGCCCTTCGTCGACGCCCATACCGGGCTTGGCGAGCAGCGCCGTCGCGACTGTGGCCATCGCCACGTGCGTGGTCGCGCGCGCCGACACGTCGGTCTCCACGCAGCTGCCACCCACGAAGGCACCGACTCCGTACCGCCGACAGGTGCGGATCGCCTCCACGGTGTTGGCCAGGCTGCCGAGGTCGGGCGTCTTCACCTGGACGTGATGCACGGCGTCGGCCGCGCAGAACGCTTCTATGTCGGCGAGGCCGTTCGCCCACTCGTCCGCGACGATCTCCACCCGCGACCCGAGACGCCTAGCCGCGTCTTGAGCGCGCGGAGCGCCTCGACCTGCGCGTCCCGACCGCCAGCGTCGAGCGGGTGCTCGACGCGCAGTGGCCGCCCCTCGGCGGCCTCCGCCAGCTTCACCAGCAACCTGGCGACCTCGGCCACGTCGCCGCCGACGGCCCGCCCGAGCATGCCGTAGACGTCGAAGTGCAGCTGTGGCCGGTAACCGGGCGCGCCGAGGTCGGTGATGCGCCGGCTCACCCACCGCACGTAGTCGGCCAGCACGTCGCCGCCCGGGCCGACGAGGCTCGGTGAGTTGACCAACCGTGCGGGAGCACGGGCACCTGCTTCACGATCATGGTGTCGACGTTGCCCCGCCGGTTCTCCCCCGACTGTGCGTACAGCGGCGGCTCGGTCAGCGCTGGCGAGCGCGCCGCCTGAGTACTTCGTCACAGAACACCGGCGGCGGCAGCTCGACGAGGTGCTCGCGAACCGTGCGACTGCCTCACGCAGCGGCACCGTCGGAGCAGTCGCGGTGGACGCGGACGGCCACGTCGCATGCGCGACCTCGACCGGCGGGATGGTCGGTCAGTCCGTGGGCCGCATCGGCGACACCCCGCTGATCGGCGCAGGCTCGTACGCCGCGGACGACGCCGTCGCCGTCTCCTGCACCGGCGAGGGCGAGGCCGACATCCGCGGGGTCGTCGCCCACGACATCACGGCACGCCTGCGGTACGGGCACGTCGGCCTCGAGGAAGCCGTGCGCGCGAGCTACCGGACCCAGTTGGAGCCGTACGGCGCGACCGGCGGCACCATCGCCGTCACCCCCGCAGGCGAGGCGCTCATCGCGTGCAACAGCAACGCCATGTTCGCCGGCTGCTGGACGCCCACCGCCCAGCAGACGTTCGTCTGACTGGGCTGCGCCTCGGCTACCGCAGCGGACGTTCAACCATCATGCGGGCTAGTCGAGCAGCAGCTTGGCGACGGCCGCCAGCCCGACCACCACGATGACGATCCGCAACGCGATCGGCGGCAGCCGGCGTCCGACCTTCGCGCCGAGCTGGCCGCCGATGATCGACCCGACCGCGATCAGGCCGGCCGCGATCCACGCGACGTCCGCCACGAACACGAACAGCACCGCCGCGGAGAAGTTCACGATGGTGGTCGACACGTTCTTCGCGGCGTTCAGCCGCTGGATGTGGTCGTGCAGCAAGGTGCCGAGCACACCCATCATGATGACGCCCTGCGCGGCGCCGAAGTAACCGCCGTAGATCGCGCAGCAGAACGTCGCGACGAGCATCGCGACGACGTGGTCGTGGTTCTCCGACCGGCGGGCGGCCATCCAGGAGTTCAGCTTCGGCTGCACGATGACGAGCACGACACCGAGCAGGATCAGCACGGGGACGATGGCGTTGAAGGCCGACTCGGGCAGCTTCAACAACAGCAGGCCGCCGGACACGCCGCCGAGCGCAGAGACGACGGCCATCGAGATGATCCTGCGGCGTTGGCCGGCGAGCTCACGCCGGTAGCCGATGACGCCGCTGACGCCGCCGAAGACCAGGCCCACGCTGTTGGAGACGTTGGCGACCACGGGTGGGTAGCCGAACGCGAGCAGCGTCGGGAACGTCACCAGCGACCCCGACCCGACGATGGTGTTGATGGTGCCTGCGGCGATCCCAGCAGCGAGGATCCCGAGGATCTCCCAGACCGTCACTCCGGCCGGTTTGTCTGGCCGGGCCCCGGCGGCGGCTGGTTCCACGGCGCCAGCGAGCCGGCCGTACCCGGTGTGGGTGGCGGCGGCACCGGTGGCACTGGTGGCGCTGGTGGGCTCGGTTGACTCTGCTCCGACTCCTCGCCGTACGTCGTCTCGCCGGCGACCGGCCCTACCGGGGTCGCACCGAGCTGCTCGATCGCCTGGGTGAGGCTCGCACTGGAGCTACGCTTCCGTCTGCGGCCACCGCCGTCGGCAGCCGCCGCCTCGTCGGCCTCTGACGCCTCCGTCTCACCGCCAGCAGCGTCCTCGGCGCCGGCCTTCACCGAGCCGAGCACGCCGCCGAGGCCCTCCAGTGCCTTGCCGAGCTCGCTCGGCACGATCCAGAGCTTGTTCGAGTCGCCCTCGGCGATTTTCGGCAGCATCTGCAGGTACTGGTACGACAGCAGCTTCTGGTCCGCGTCGCCCTCGTGGATGGCCTCGAACACGGTCTCGATGGCCTGCGCCTCACCGCTCGCCCGCAACGCCTGCGCCCGCGCGTCACCCTCGGCGCGGGTGACGGCGGCCTCCGCCTCACCGCGGGCACGCAGGATGGCGGACTGCTGGTCGCCTTCGGCCGTCAGGATCTGCGACTGCTTGACGCCCTCCGCGTTGAGGATGGCCGCGCGCTTGTCGCGGTCCGCGCGCATCGCCTTCTCCATCGCGTCCTTGATGGTCGGCGGCGGGTCGATCGCCCGCAGCTCCACCCGGTTCACCCGAACGCCCCACCGGCCGGTGGCGTCGTCGAGCACTCCGCGCAGCGCGTTGTTGATCTCCTCGCGCGAGGTCAGCGTGCGCTCCAGGTCCATCGACCCGATGACGTTGCGCAGGGTGGTGATGGTGAGCTGCTCGATGCCCTGGATGAAGTTGGCGATCTCGTACGTCGCGTCGCGCGCGTTGGTCACCGTGTAGTACACGACGGTGTCCACGTTCACGCTCAGGCTGTCCTGGGTGATGACCGGCTGCGGCGGGAACGGCACCACCTGCTCACGCAGGTCGGCAAGGTGCCTGATGCGTTCGAAGAACGGGATCAGCAGCCTGGGCCCCGCCTCCAGCGTCCGGTTGTACTTGCCCAGCCGTTCCACGACTGCCGCCCGCTGCTGCGGGACGATACGGATCGTCCTCGCCAACAGGATGACGACCGCCAACGCGATGACGATTGCCGCGATGAGTCCTGCGGTCACTGTTCGATCTCCGATCCTGGCCCGTAAACGAGCGCGGTCGCGCCTTCGATCTCGATCACCTGGACAGTACTACCTGCCTCGAGGACGAGGGTCGGGTCGTAGGCCCGCGCCGACCAGATCTCACCGGCGATCTTCACCCGCCCCTCTTGGCCGTCGACGCGTTCGACGACCAGCGCGTCCTGACCGACGACCCTGGCGAGGCCCATCCGCTGATGCGGTTTGTGCCTGCTGTACCGCCGCGCGACCGGCCTGATGATGCCCAAGGTGGCGACCGCGGCGATCGCGAACCCGAGGATCTGGAAGCCGGCAGGTACCCCGAGCAGGGCGAGCAGCATCCCGACCAGCGCCGCGAGCGCGAGCATGCCGAACACCAGGAACGGTGTCAGGGCTTCCAGGATGCCCATCCCGACGGCGGCGATCAGCCACAGTAACCACGCATCGAACTGCACCTCGCCAGCCTACTTATTTCCGGGCCGGCGTGGTATCGGACGCACCGCGCACTACGGCGTACCGCGCGCCACCCAGCGGTCGTCCATCCGGTCCAGCCGCAACCAGACGCCGAAGCACTTGGACAGGTTCTCCGCCGTCAGCACGTCGTCGATGGGGCCCTGCGCGACGGCGCGGCCGTCGCGCAGCAGCAGGCAGTGTGTGAACGACGGCGGGATCTCCTCCACGTGGTGGGTGATGAGCACCGTCACCGGTGCCTGCGGGTCGGCGGCCAGCGCGGCGAGCCTGCGCACGAGGTCCTCACGTGCCCCGAGATCCAGCCCGGCCGCCGGCTCGTCGAGCAGCAGCAGCTCCGGGTCGGTCATCAACGCGCGGGCGATCTGTACCCGTTTGCGCTCCCCCTCGGACAACGTGCCGAAGGTACGGTCGGCGAGCTCGCCGCACCCGAGCTGCCACAGCAGCTCGAGCGCACGGTCCGCGTCCCAGTTGTCGTACTCCTCGCGCCACCGGCCGACGATCGCGTACGACGCGGTCAGCACGACGTTGCGTACGGTCTCCGTGGGCGGGATGCGTTCGGCCATCGCCGCACTCGTCACCCCGATCCGCGGGCGCAGCTCGAAGACGTCGACGGCACCCATCCGCTCACCGAGGATGTCCACCGTGCCCGTGGTGGGGAACAGCTGTGCGGCGGCCATCCGCACCGCGGTGGTCTTGCCGGCGCCGTTCGGGCCGAGCACGATCCAGCGTTCGCCCTCCCGCAGAGTCCAGCTCAGCCCGTCGAGCAGAGTGGAGCCGTTTCGCGATACGGAGATGTTGTCCAGGCGCAGCACTTCAGCCGTCACCGACGCCGCCTCTCGGTCAGATCGAGTGCAGGACCAACGTACGACACCGCGGTTCTATCCTCGACGAGTGGCACGCACTCGTACCGACGCATCCGCGTCCGAGACACTCGTCGCCTGGGCCAACGCCTGGCTGGCGGGCAACTGTGGTCGCGACGAGGTCGCCGACGTCCTGGAGAAGGAGCACGGACCGCAGCAGGTCACCGGCGTCAGCCACCCCGCGGTGGCCGACCGGGAGCAGCCGCTGCGGACGCTGCTCGACGTCCTGCGCGGCCAGCGGCTCACCGCGTTCCGGCTGGCGCTGCCCGCGCCCGGCGACCCGCTCGGTCTCACCGGGCCGAAGGAGTTCAACCTGCCCGCCGTCGACGCCGGCGAAGCCGTGCTCGTCGAGCTCGGCGAGGCACCTCTCGGCCTGGTGCCGACCGCGGACGTGCGCGGATCCTCGTACCGCGGGTTGCGGTGGCAGGCGCATCTGGTCCACCGGGCGAGCGCTGGCACCCCGACGCTCGCGGAGGCCGAGCAGGCGCTGAACCTGACGCTGCGCGACACGGCCGACGCCCTGCTCGCACTCGACACGGCGGGCTGGCGGCCGGCCGCGAGCAGCGCGCTCGCCGAGCTGCGCGCACCCGCCGACGTCCCGCCGCTTGCGCCCGGCTACCCCCAGCGGGCGTGCCGGGTCGCCGCGCAGGCCGACCGGCTGGCCGCCATCACCGCCGCCGGCCTCGCCGACGACGGCGGCAGCGTCACCGCGCACGAGGTGGACGCCCGCAGGGCGAGCCTGCGCGACCTCGAGCATGCGGTCAGGCGGGCACTGGTCGCGGCGCACAACGCGGTGACCGACGGCTGACCTGCGCGGACACGCGACAGTCCGGGGTCGTGTGCGGCAGCGCACCGGCACCCGACTAACGTGCAGGAACCATGGAACCGGACGCAGTCGCAGTCTCCGCCGCCAGCCGCTTCCGTACCGACTCCCCGTCGCGCACCCTGCTCGTGACGCTCACCGGGCGCGACCGCCCCGGTCTGCTTTCGCAGGTGTTCGCTGCGGTCGCGAGCGAGTCCGACACCGAGGTGCTCGACGTCGAGCAGGTCGTGGTCCGCGGCCGTATCGTGCTCGGCATCCTGCTCGCCGCACCCGACCCGGAGAACGGCCTCGCCCCTGCCCTGCAGCTGATGGCGGAGAAGCTGGACCTGGACATCGACGTCACGCCAGGCTCGGGCGACAACGACCCGCGGCGCGGCGAGCGCCTGCACGTCACGTTGCTCGGCGCGCCACTGCACCCCGGCGCGGTCGGCGCGATCGCCGGTCGTACGGCGGCGTGCGGGGCGAACATCGACCGCATCCTGCGGCTCGCCCGCTACCCGTGCACGGCGCTCGAGCTGGAGGTGTCCGGCGCCGACTCCGACGAGCTGCGCGCCGCGTTGGCCAGGGAGGCCGCCACCCAGCACGTGGACGTGTCCGTGCACCCGTCCGGTCTGCAGCGCCGCGGGAAGCGGCTGGTCGTGATGGACGTCGACTCCACGCTCATCCAGGACGAGGTCATCGAGCTGCTCGCCGAGCACGCCGGCTGCGCCGAGCAGGTCGCCGAGGTGACCACGGCGGCGATGGCCGGCGAGCTCGACTTCGCCGCCTCGCTGCGGCAGCGGGTACGACTGCTCGCGGGGCTGCCGGAGAGCATCCTCACCGAGGTGTACGAAGCGCTGCGGCTGACGCCGGGCGCGCGCACCCTGATCCGCACCCTGCGGCGGCTGGACCACAAGATCGCCGTGGTCAGCGGCGGCTTCACCCAGGTCATCGAGCCGCTCGCCGCGGACCTCGGCATCGACTTCGTCGCCGCGAACACGCTCGAGATCGTCGACGGCAGGATCACCGGCGAGCTCGTCGGCCCGATCCTCGACCGGCAGGCGAAGGCGGACATGTTGGTCAGGTTCGCCCACGAGTGCGAAGTGCCGCTGCGGCAGACGGTCGCCATCGGCGACGGCGCGAACGACCTCGACATGATCCAGCGCGCGGGCCTCGGCGTGGCGTTCAACGCCAAACCGGTGCTGCGCGAGGCGGCGGACACGTCGCTGTCGGTGCCGTACCTCGACTCGCTGCTGTTCCTCCTCGGCATCCCCCGCGACGAGGTGGAGGCCGCCGATGCCGAGGACGACGACCTGACGCCGAGCCAGCCGGCAGTGCGGCCCTGACCACCGTGGCGATCGCGACCGGCTGAGCCCGGCTAGCCGAAGCTGCCGAAGATGGCGGCGAAGTCGGGCATGGTGAGGTGCTCGTGCTCACCGGGGTCGGCTTCCGCGGCCGCCCTGACCTCGCCGTAGAGCGCGCTGATGTGGCGGACGACCGCCTGCCTGGCGGCGCTTGCGTTCCGGTGCACGATCGCCGCGTGCAGGTCGCTGTGGTGCGGGTCGAACCGCTCGTCCGCACGCTCGAGCGCCAGCGTGTGCTTGCGGTAGTCGACCATCCGCGGCACGAGTGCGAGGTACGTCTGCAGCAGCATCTGGTTGTGCGCCGCACGTACGACTGCCTCGTGCACCTGCTCGTCGGTGCGTACCAGCTCGTCGATGTCCCGCGTGCGTCGCACCGCCTCGTGCTCCCGGCACCGCGCCGCAAGCACGTCCAGGTCGGTCTGGGTCGCGCGGAAGCAGGCCAGGCCCGTCGCCGTCAGCTCCAGGCCGAGCCGCACCTCGAGCACCTCGCCGGCACCCGGGCCCTCGGTGACGCTCCACTCCACGAACTGCGGGTCGGGCTCACCATCGGTGCGCTGCCTGACGTACGTGCCGCGGCCGCGCACGACCTCGAGCACGCCGAGCGTGTGCAGCTTGCGGATGGCCTCCCGCAACGAGCTCCGGCCGACGTGGAACTGCCGGGCCAGCTCGGGCTCCGAGGGCAGCCGGTCACCGGGACGCAGCGTGCCGGACTCGATCTCGGCGACGAGTCGCTCGGCGACGATCTCGGGGACCGAACGACGTTCGAGCGGTTGGTAGCGGACGTGATCAGCGGTGCTCACGGGTACATCCTGCCAGCTCGCTTAACTGATGTCAGACAACAGATTAGCGTACGGTCACCGCGCTCCGGCACAGCCCGCCCAGGACCGCGAGCCAGCACCGACGGGCCGGTGACCGCACAGGCCCCGACGACCCGTCGACCGCACACCACCGTCGGCCGGTCGACCGCACGAGCACCACGACCGTCGATCGCACAGCAGGAGCAGTGGCCGTCGAGCTGACAAGCAGCATCGGCGGGCCGTTCAGACGCACGCGGGAGGCATTCCCCATGACCAGACAGTCCGGCTCCGGCCGGGTCGTGCTTGCCAGCCTCGCCGGCACGACCATCGAGTGGTACGAGTTCTTCATCTACGGCACCGCGGCCGCGCTCGTCTTCGACAAGCTCTTCTTTCCCGGTCACGACCCGCTGGTCAGCGTGTTGCTCTCGCTGTCCACGTTCGCGCTCGCGTTCGTCGCCCGGCCGCTCGGCGGCGTGCTCTTCGGGCACTTCGGCGACCGGCTCGGCCGCAAGTCGATGCTCGTGGTGACGCTCTCGCTGATGGGCGTCGCGACGCTCTGCATCGGGCTGCTGCCCACCTACGCGACGATCGGTCCCGCCGCTCCCCTGCTGCTCGTGCTGCTGCGGGTGGTGCAGGGGCTGTCGCTCGGCGGCGAGTACGGCGGCGCCGTCCTGATGAGCGTGGAACACGCGAGCAGCCGTCGCCGCGGTCTGTTCGGCGCGCTGGTGAACACCGGCGCCGCGTGGGGGCTGCTGCTGGCCAACCTGGTATTCCTGGCCACCTCGCAGCTCTCCGACGCCGCGTTCCAGGCCTGGGGGTGGCGGGTGCCGTTCCTGCTCAGCGTCGTGCTGATCGGCCTCGGCCTGGCGATCCGGCTCAAGCTCGCGGAGAGCCCGGACTTCCAACAGGTCAAGGACAAGGACGAGGTGCGGCGGGCGCCGATCGCCGAGGTGCTCTCCCGCTGCGCGCGCTGCTGATGTGCCTCACGTACGTCTCCGCGGGCGTGACGTTCTACATCGGCACGGTGTTCTCGCTGAACTACGGCACCGGGCAGCTGAAACTCGACCGCGACGTCATCCTGCAACTGGTGCTCGTGGTCAACGTGCTCGCCATCCTCGGCATCCCGTTCTTCGGCTGGCTGTCGGACCGCACCGGCCGGCGCGCCATCTTCGTCGCCGGCTGCCTCGGCATGGCCGTGCTGCCCTACCTGTGGTTCGTGACCCTCGACACCGGCTCGTTCGGCTGGATGCTGCTCGGCTTCCTCGCACTGTTCCTGCCGTACACCGCGACGTACGGCACCATGCCGGTCTTCTTCGCGCACGTGTTCCCGCCGGCGGTCAGGTACACGGGCATGTCGCTCGGCTACACCCTCGGCACGGTGATCGGCAGCGCGCTCGCGCCGATCGTCGCTACCTGGCTGCTGGACGCGTCCGGCGGCTGGCTGCTGATCGCCGCGTACATGAGCCTCGCCGGTGTGGTGTCCGCGGTGGCCGCGCTGTTCCTGCGCGACTGGCACGGCCCGACGGCGGACGTCCAGACGAGCACCGCGGCCGAGGTCAGCAGATGAGCCGGCTGACGCTCGGCGCACCGATCTCCGTGCACCCGCAGGTGGACCCGCTGGACGACATCCGGTGGGCGGATGCACAGCCGGACCTGGCCGCCGCCTGGCTGATCGACCACCTGCAGGGGTGGTTCCCGCGCGGCGCACCGACCGGGGTGCTGGCCGACCCGCACCAGCTGCTCGACCCGCTCTCGCTGCTCGCCGCGGGCGCGGCGCAGACCGAGCGGATCCCGCTCGGGGTCGCGGTCACCGACCCGGTAAGGCGCAGCAGCGTCGCGCTCGCGCAGACCGCGAGCACGGTCGGCTGGCTGGGCGGCCGGCCGATGCTGCTCGGCCTCGGCGTCGGCGACCCGGGCCAGCTCAAGCCGTACGGGCTGCATCCAGGGCTGGAACGCACCGGCCGGCTCACCTACATGCGGCCGGCGCTCGACACGCTGAGCCGGCTGCGCACCGGTGACGTCAGCGGCGAGGCGTCGCTCGGCATCACCGCGGCGACCAGCTTCGCGCTGTACGTCGCGGCGCACGGGCCGCGCATGCTCGCGCTCACCGCACAGCACGCGGACGGCTGGATCCCCACCAGCCTCCCGCCTTCTGCGTACCGCGAGAAGCTCGGCGTGCTGCGCGGCCACGCGGAACGGGCCGGACGCGACCCCGGTGCCATCAGGCCGACGCTGTTCGCCTGGAGCGCGCTCGCCCCCACCAGGCGGGAGAGCGTCGCGCTGCTGCAGCACCCGTCCGTACGTGCGGTGGCGCTCTACCGCGGCGAGGACGGCTTCGCCGAGCACGGCGCCAGCTACCCGCTCGACCACGGGTACATCCCGAACGACATCCCGCCGGACCGAGCCGAGTCGCTGCTGACCGCCATCCCGGACGCGGTCGTCGCCGATGCCGTGCTGCACGGCTCGCCGGCGGACGTCCGGGCGCAGCTGGCCGAGTACGAGCGGGCCGGCTGCGAGCACGTCATCGTCTACGACGTCGGCAGGTTCGTCAATCCTGAGGGCACGGCGCGGTTTCGCGAGGCGTTGCGTGCGGTCGCGGCGTCGTGACCGTCACTGCTCCGCCCAGCGTTCGATGAACCGCGCCGTCGCCTGCGGCGTCATGGTCAGCCCGTTCACGCACAGGCCGGGGCGCAGCCACAGCGCGCCGAGCAGCAGCTCGGTGGCGATCGGCTTCGCCGCCTGGGTGAGCTCGAGCTGGCGCAAACCGGGCAGGCCGCAGACCAGCTCGGTGACGTCCAACGCCGTCACGTGCGCCCACCGTGCGTCGAGCGCGAGCTGCCCCAGCCCGCTCAGCCGGCGCACCACGCTGAGCATGGCGCGGTCCAGGTAGTCCACGGCGACGGCCATCTCCCGCAGCGGCCACAGCGTCGCCACCTGGTCGAACAGGCCGGCGGTCATCCGCGGCTCGGACAGCCCGAACGTCACCAGCTGCCGCTGCCCGAGCACCTCGACGACCTCCGCCGCCGGCACCTGCGGCACCTCGAGCCTTACCTGCCGCAGCCGGCCCGCCGCGCGCAGCGGCAGCAGGTCGCCCGCGCGCAGGGCGGGCGCGGTGAGCTGCAGCACGGCGAGGTTCGGGGCCTGGCTGATCGCGGCGACCACCGACCGGTCGATGACGTCACCGGCGGCGGTGAGCACCGCGAGCGACGGCAGCGAGGCCGCGGCCATCAGGTCGTACGCATTGACCCGCGACCGCCGGACGTCGATGGACACCACAGGGATCGAGAGCTCGGTCAGCCACGCCAGCTGCGCACGCGCGCGGCGGCGGCCACGCACCTCGAGCACCGCACCGTCCGGCACGTCGAGCACGCCGCTGGCCGCGCCGGCCAGCCGTCGGCCATCGGCCGCGACCGCCCAGACGTCCACCGCAGCCTGTTGCGGAAGGCGTACGATCACGGCACAAGGATCTCCACCAACCGGGCGAGTCCGAACTCAGGCTCGCCGAGGCACGATGCAGTCACGACACCTTGCTCGACGAACACGTAGGTGGGATAGCCCTGGAGCTGGAACTCGTCACGCAGCCGCGGATCCGTGTCGGCGTCCATTCGCAGCACGGTGAGTTCGTTGCCGTACCTCTGCGCGATCGCATCGAGCTGCGGCAACGCTTCGTGACAGTCACCACACCATGGTGCCTCCAGCTGAGCCAGCAGCGAACCACCGGACTGCAGCAGCGCGAGGTAGTCGTCGCGCGAGACCAGTGGAACCATGGCCGCACCCTTGCGCATTGGCGCCGACCGAGGCAATGGTGGCACCATCAATCCTGTCGCTGGTCATATCACGGCGGCCCCATCGAGCCCGAAGGAGCGTCGGGTGAACTACGCGCGGCAACCGGAGACGCCCGCCTTGTTGAGCGACGAGGCGATCGGCGCCTTGAAACGGCGCATCGTGACCGGTGAGCTCGCGCCCGGCGCCTGGGTCTCGGAGGGCGACCTGACCGAGCTGCTCGGCATGAGCAAGACGCCGGTACGCGAGGCGCTTGCCGTACTCCGCCGGCAGGGCTGGATCACAGCGACACCGCGGTCCGGCTACCGGATCCGCTCGGTCACCGTGCGGGAGACCAGGGACCTGCTCGACCTGCAGGCCGTGCTCGAGCCGATGGCGGCGGCGAAGGCGGCCATCGGCAGCCAGCGGTATCCGGGCGAGGTCGAGAAGCTCGCCGCGTTCGCCGTCGACTCGACCGGACATACCTGGGCGAACTCCGACGAGATCCTCGCCCACTACCGCTTCCACCGGCGGCTCACCGCACTAGGCAACAACCGCGAGCTCGACCTGCTCCTCGCCGACCTGCATCTCAAGCTGCACCAGGCGTTCGTCATCGCACGCAAGCTGGACACCACCAACCTGCCGGACAACACCGACCACAGGCGGATCGTCGAGGCCATCGCCAGGCACGACCCGGAGGCCGCCCGTCGCGCCGCCGCCGAGCACGTCACGGCGATCCGCACCTGGCTGATCACCGCGCTCATCGACAGCGACGCCGTGCTCGACGCCGGCATCTCCGGCCGGTCGCGCAGCGGCTTCACCAAGCCGAGGGCCCGCAGCAACCCCACTGGCCAGGGCTTACGTTGACTCTCCGGTCCCCTAGGTGCACAGTTGTGCCATGACGACACCGGTGGAGTCCGGCCACGCGAGCCCGGGTAACGACCTCGTCGACCGGCTCGCCGCGCGCCTGGCTCAGCGCACCTCGACGCGGTCGGGTCCGGAGTCGGACTGCGGCCTCGACGCTGACTGCCCGCCCGACCAGATCTGCCTGGACGGGCACTGCACCTGAAGGCGCGCATGCTCGCGCTCGTGCACGGCCCCGCCCGTCGGGCCAGCTACCTGGCAGCCGGTCGCCGCGGAGCTGCGTGCACGCGGCCACGAAGTGGCCGTACCCTCGCTCGCCGCAGCGCTCGACGGCACCGGGCCTTACTACCCGCGACTGGCGGCGACCGTCGCGGACGCCATCGCGGACGCCGGCGGCGAGGGGGTCGTGCTCGTCGGGCACAGCGGCGCCGGCGCCCTGTTGCCCGCGGTTGCCGACGCGACACCGGCGACGGTCACCGCCGCGGTCTACGTCGACGCCCTGCTACCGCAGCCGGGCGCCAGCTTGTTCGACACCCTGCCGGACGAGATCAGGGGGCAGCTGCTCGGCCTCGCCCGCGACGGGCGACTGCCGCCGTGGCACGAGTGGTTCCCGCCAGGCACCGTCGAGGAGCTGCTGCCCGACCCGCAGCTGCGTACGCGCTTCTGCGCGGAGCTGCCCGGGCTGCCGCTGGCCTACTTCGAGGAACCCACCCCCGCGCCGGCAGGCGCGGCGCCACCGCCCGGCGGCTACCTGCAGCTCAGCGACGCGTACGCCGACACGGCGCAGCGCGCGGAACGCAACGGCCGGTGGTACGCCGCAGCGCACACCATCTCGCCGTGCTGACCGAGCCGGCGGACGTCGCCACCGCACTGGAGGAGCTGGTCGAAGCCGTCGCGCGCTAGGCGCCCATGGCGTGGTAGCCGCCGTCGACGTGCACGATCTCGCCTGTGGTCTTCGGGAAGAAGTCGGAAAGCAGCGCGACGCAGGCGCGCGCGGTCGGCTCGGTGTCGGTGTTGTCCCACCCCAGCGGCGCGTGGTTGCCCCAGTCCTGCTCGAGCGCGTCGAAACCAGGGATGCTCTTCGCGGCCAGCGTGCGGGTCGGTCCGGCGGACACCAGGTTCACCCGGACGCCGCGCGGCCCGAGGTCGCGCGCGAGGTACCTGGCGGTGGACTCCAGACCAGCCTTCGCGACGCCCATCCAGTCGTACGCCGGCCAGGCCTGGCTCGCGTCGAAGGTGAGCCCGACGACCGAGCTGCCCTCGCGCAGCAGCGGCAGGGTCGCCTTGGTCAGTGCCTTCAGCGAGTACGCCGACACCTGCACCGCCACCGCGACGTCCGACCACGGCGCGTCGAGGAAACCGGCGCCGAGGCACGACGGCGGGGCGTACGCGATCGAGTGCATGACGCCGTCGAGCCCGTCGACGTGCTCCCCCAGCCGCTCGGCCAGCGACTCCAGGTGGCCCTCGTCGGACACGTCGAGCTCGAGCACGGAAGGCTCGGTTGGCAGCCGCTTGGCGATCCTGCGGGTAATCGAGAGCGCCCGGCCGAAGTTGGTGATGACCACCTCGGCGCCCTGCTCCTGCGCGATCTTCGCGACCCCGAAACCCAGCGAGGTGTCCATCGTCACGCCGGCGACGAGGATCCGCTTGCCGTCCAGAATGCCCATGACTTCAGTGCCCCATTCCCAGTCCGCCGTCCACCGGGATCACAGCACCGGTGATGTACGCCGCCTCGTCGCTGGCCAGCCAGCGCACCACCTTCGCCACCTCGTCGACCGACGTGGTGCGGCCGAGCGGTACCGAGGCGGCCAGCTCCGCCTGCCGTTCCTCGGACAGCACGGCGGTCAGCTCGGTCTCCACGAACCCGGGCGCGACCACGTTCACGGTGATGTTGCGCGGCCCGAGCTCGCGCACCAGCGACCGCGCGAACCCGACCATGCCGGCCTTGGACGCCGCGTAGTTGGTCTGTCCGGGTGAGCCGAGCAGACCGACCACGGACGAGATCAGCACCACCCGGCCCTGCTTCGCCCGCAGCATGCCGCGCACCGCGCGCTTCGTGACCCGGTACGCGCCGGTCAGGTTGGTGTCGAGCACCGAGGTGAAGTCGTCGTCCGACATCCGCAGCAGCAACTGGTCCTTGGTGACGCCGGCGTTCGCGATGAGCACGTCGACCTTGCCGAACTGCTCCTCGACCTCCTTGAACGCCTGGTCCACCGACTCGGCGTCGGTGACGTCGCAGCGGACGCCGGCAAGCCCGGCGGGTGGGTCACCCGTCCGGTACGTCACCACCGCGGTGTCTCCTGCCTCCGCGAACGCCCTGGCCACGGCCAGTCCGATACCGCGGTTGCCCCCGGTGACGAGTACGGTGCGCGTCACACTGCCTCCTTCGCATCTGCACCACCCAGACGCGCGAACGCTACCAGGATGCCTTGCGTCCGCAGGCGTTCGCTGCACCCCCGCGATGGCGTAGGGTCGAGGGGTGTCAGCCAACGCCACGGCCGGTGCCCGGCACGACATCGACCCCGAGTTCCTCGCGCTCCCGCTGCGTACGGTCGCCGACGCGGCAATCCAGCGGGCCCGCGACCTAGGCGCGAGCCATGCCGAGGTCCGCACCGAACGCGGCCGGCTGCAAGCCATGGCGTTGCGCGACGCACGCCTGCAGACCTCCGTCGACCTCACCGACACCGGGGTGTCCGTCCGCGTCCTGCACGACGGCGCGTGGGGGTTCGCGGCCGCTGTCGACATCGACCCGGCGACGGCACAGCGCCTCGCCGAGCAGGCCGTGGAGCTGGCCCGCACCTGCAAGCCGCTGACGTCCGAGCCGGTCGTCCTGGCCGACGAACCCGTCCATGCCGACGTCACCTGGGTCTCGGCGTACACCGAGGACCCATTCGGCGTCCCCGTTGCGACGAAGATCGCACTGCTCGGCGACCGCAGCGCAACGCTGCTCGCCCATCCCGCCGTCGACCACGTCGACGCGAGCTTCCAGGCGGTGCTCGAACAGAAGTTCTACGCGGACTCCGCCGGCACGGTCAGCACGCAACAACGCGTGCGGGTGCACCCAGAGCTCACCGCGGTCACGCTGGACGCCGGCGACGCCGGGTTCGAGGACATGCGCACGCTGGCACCGCCGACGGCCCGCGGCTGGGAGTTCGTCACAGG
The DNA here is from genome assembly GCA_009379825.1 of Streptosporangiales bacterium. Classification (NCBI taxonomy): domain Bacteria; kingdom Bacillati; phylum Actinomycetota; class Actinomycetes; order Streptosporangiales; species Streptosporangiales bacterium. The sequence continues at coordinate 2,488 of WHTA01000089.1, read as the reverse complement.
CACCGGCTGGGACTGGGCGACTGAGCTGGCCCAGCTGCCCGACCTGCTCGCGGAGCGTGCGGCGGCGCCTTCGGTACGGGCCGGCCGCTACGACCTGGTCATCGACCCGTCGAACCTGTGGCTCACCATCCACGAGTCGATCGGCCACGGCACCGAGCTCGACCGCGCCCTCGGCTACGAGGCCGCGTACGCGGGCACCACGTTCGCCACCTTCGACCAGCTCGGCGAGCTGCGTTACGGCTCCCCTGTCATGCAGGTCACAGGTGACCGCACGGCCGAGCACGGGCTCGCGACCGTCGGCTACGACGACGAGGGCGTCGCGACCACGCAGTGGGACGTCGTGCGCGACGGCGTGCTCGTCGGCTATCAGCTCAACCGGCAGATGGCGGCCATGAAGGGGCTCGGTGCCTCGAACGGCTGCGCGTTCGCCGACTCCGCGGCGCACGTCCCGCTGCAGCGGATGGCGAACGTGTCGTTGCAGCCGGCCGACGACGGGCCTGCGACCGACGAGCTCATCGCGGACGTCGACGACGGCCTCTACGTGGTCGGCGACAAGTCGTGGTCGATCGACATGCAGCGGTACAACTTCCAGTTCACCGGGCAGCGCGTCTACGCGATCAGGAACGGCCGCCTCGCCGGTCAGGTGCGCGACTTCGCGTACCAGTCGAAGACACCGGACTTCTGGGGGTCGATGGCGGCCGTCGGCGGGCCGCAGACGTACGTGCTCGGCGGCACCTTCATGTGCGGCAAGGGCCAGCCGGGCCAGACCGCGCCGGTCAGCCACGGCTGCCCGAGCGCCCTCTTCCGCGGGGTCAACGTGCTGAACACGCGCGAGGAGAACGGTTAATGAGCAAGTTGACCGCACAGCAGGCGGTCGAACACGCGCTGCGGCTGTCCCGGGCGGACGGCTGCATCGTGATCGTCGACGTGCACAGCCATGTGGACCTGCGGTGGGCCGTCAACTCGCTCACCTCCAACGGCCGCTCCACGTCGTGGGAGCTCACGGTGATCGCCACGGTCGACGGCGCGACCGGCACGTCCGTCGGCACCGTGTCGCGCAGCGGGGTGGCGCCGGACCAGATCGAGTCGGTCGTCCGCGCCGCGGAGCGGGCGGCGCAGGACTCGACCGCCGCTGAGGACGCCCAGCCGCTCGCCGAGCCGGGCCTGCTCGCCGCCGACGACGGCTGGGACGAGCCGCCCGCGGAGACCTCGGCCGCCGTCTTCGGTGCGCTCGCGCCGGCGCTCGGCGAGGCGTTCAAGCACGCCACCGCCGACGACCGGTCGCTGTTCGGCTTCGCCGAGCACGACACCACCACCACGTACCTGGGCACGAGCAGCGGGCTGCGGCTGCGGCACGCGCAGCCGTCCGGCCGGCTGGAGCTGAACGGCAAGTCCGCCGACTTCAGCCGTTCTGCCTGGATGGGCAGCTACACCAGGGACTTCACCGACGTCGACATCGCCGCGCTCGACGCGTCGCTGACCACCAGGCTCGGCTGGGCCGAGCGCCGGGTCGACCTACCGGCCGGCAGGTACGAGACGTTGCTACCGCCGTCCGCCGTCGCCGACCTGATGATCCCGTTCTACTGGTCGGCGTCCGCCCGCGACGCGCACGAGGGTCGCACGGTGTTCGGCAAGGGCGCAGGCGAGACGCGGGTCGGCGAGCGGCTCACCGACCAGCCACTGACCGTGCGGTCCGACCCGGGCGCGGCCGGGCTGGAGTGCTGCCCGTTCGTGGTCGCGCACGCGTCCACCGCCGAGCAGTCGATCTTCGACAACGGGCTGCCGGGCCCCGCCGTCCGCTGGGTCGACGACGGCGTGCTTGCTGCGCTGCTGCAGACCAGGCACTCGGCGGAGCTGACCGGCCTGCCGGCCACCTTCGGGGTGGACAACCTGATCGTGGAGGGCCCCGCCGACGCGCCGGACCTGGACACGATGATCGCCAACACGTCGCGCGGGCTGCTGCTCACCTGCCTGTGGTACGTGCGCACGGTCGACCCGGCCACCCTGCTGCTCACCGGCCTCACCCGCGACGGGGTCTACCTGGTCGAGAACGGCGAGGTGACCGCGGCGGTGAACAACTTCAGGTTCAACGAGAGCCCGGTCGGCATGCTCGGTCGGGTGACGGAGATCGGCCGCAGCGAGCACACCCTGGCCCGCGAGCTGAGCGACTACTTCACCCGGACGTCGATGTCGCCGCTGCGCGTGGCCGAGTTCAACATGAGCACCGTCAGCGACGCGTCCTGACCGGGTTACGAACCGGTGTCCCGTTGACGCAGGTCACGACGCGTTTTCGACGGCTTCTCTCGACCACCGGGCAGCGTCCGCAGACGTGGCGTGCCATCTCCGGGCCAACTCTGCAGGGCCTCCCGAGCACGGTCGAGCCGCGTGCCCGCCGCATGCAGGTACCGCTCCGTTGACCGCAGCGATGCGTGCCCCATCAGGTCCTTGATGTCCGTCAGCGGCACGCCGCGTTCCGCCAGCCACGACC
>WHTA01000088.1 GCA_009379825.1 Streptosporangiales bacterium | reverse complement strand
GCTCACGCGGGAGGCCTCCTCATGACGGTGCACCCCGTCGCCCTCCCGCGCTCCGCTCCTCGCTCACATCCGGCAACCTCGCGGCGCACCGTCACCATGCTCGCTGCGATGCTCACGCGGGAGGCCTCCTCATGACGGTGCTCTTCGCGCCGGTGGCTGCTGCGGATGCGCAGCTGCGCCGGTTCAACCCGGTGGCGAAGCTGGTCGCCGCGCTGCTGCCGGTCAGCGTGCTCGTGCTGACCACCGACCCGCTGACGCCGGCGATCATGCTTGCCGCCCTCGTGCTCGTGCTGCCGGCGACCGGCGTACGGGTCTGGCCGTTCGTGCGGCGCACCTGGTTCCTGCTGCCCGCCGGACTGCTGGTGGGCGCGACCAACGTGCTGTTCGCGCGGGTGGCAGGCGGCGCCGTACTGGTCGACGCCGGTCCCCTGCTGGTCACCACAGAAGGCCTTTGGCTGGCGCTCGGCGTCGTGCTGCGGGTCTACGCGGTGGCGCTGCCCGGGGCGCTGGTGTTCACCACCACCGACGTCACCGCGCTCGCGGATGCGCTCGTCCAGCAGCTGCGGCTGCCGTGGCGGTTCACCCTCGGCGCGCTCGCGGCGTTCCGGCTGCTGCCGCTGCTCGTCCAGGACTGGCAGCTCACCTGGCTGGCCAGACGCGCCCGCGGCGTCGAGGCGGGACGCAACCCGGTCGCCGCCGTCCGGTTGTTCTGCGGCGCGGTGTTCACGCTGCTGGTCTGCGCCGTACGCCGCGCGGTGCGGCTCGCGACGGCGCTGGAGGCCCGCGGCTTCGGCAGCCGCCCCGGCCGTACGTACGCCCGCACCATGCGGATGCGCACGCGCGACTGGCTGCTGCTCGCCGCGGTGTGTGCGGTGCTCTCGGCGGCCGTTACGACCAGCGTCCACACCGGCACCTGGCAGCCGCTGCTCGGCTGACTACCGGCTACCTGCCGCCGCAACGAGATTGCAACGTGTGACCGACGGTCGCCGGTGCCTACCTGTCGGGGACGACCGATAACCTCGAGGCGTGAACGGTAGCTCGGGGGGACGAGCCGTCGCATGGAATGCCTGGCTGGCACCGATCCTCACCGGCATCTTCGTCGTCACCACGTCGGTGGCCGGGACGTTGGCCAGCGACGCGCAGGGCCCGTCCAAGGTCACCTGGATCGTGGTCCAGGCGGTGTCCGCGCTGCTCGCGTTCCTGATCCCCACCGTCGTGCAGATCCGCGGCCGCCGCAGGTTCCGGGAGGCGGCGGAGGCCAGGGTGATCGCCCGCACCGAGATGCGGCTGGCGCTCAACGACGCGCTCGACCCGATCGTGCGCCACCTCGGCCGGATCGCCACCGCGGGCTGGCGCGACCGGGAGCGGCTGCGTAGCCAGTCGGTACCGTTCATCCTCAACGCGGCGACCGAGATCATCGGCCCGGACCGCGCCAGGGCCTGCTGGTTCGCGCTCGAGGAGAGCAGCCCACGCAAGCTGGCGCCGATCGCGTGCGTCGGGCGGGCCGGCTCGGCCAGGTCCACGTTCGTGGAGGGCACCAGGCGCGGTGACGACGTGCTGGCGATGATCGAGTACGACGAGGACCGGTTCTGCTCGGACACCGACGAGTACCCGCCGCCGGGCTGGGACCCCACCGCGCCGCACGACTACAAGACGTTCGTGGCCGTACCGGTCATCTCAGGCAACGTCGCGTACGGCATGATCACGCTCGACGCACCGGCGCCCGGCGACCTCACCCGCGACGACGCCAGGCTGCTGCGGCTGCTCGCCGGCCTGCTCGCGAACGCGTTCGCCATCGACTCGTGACGTGCGGAAAGGACGTGCCGATGGCCGGCTACCCAGGGCTCCAACCCCCTACCGAACGCCCCACCAGGCTTGATGACTAGCGGTAACTTTGTCAGGATGCGAACGTCGGACGAGTATGTGCCCGATGCTTCCAGCGGATGGGGGTCGTGTGGCTACCGACAGCGCCGGCATCTGGATGCCTGAGATCCCCACCGATCGCCGCGTCGAACAGGCCGTGGAGAACCCGAAGGGGTACTTCAGAGCGGCCAGGAGACGGGCCCGCGCCGAGATCCTGGAGGAGATCGCCGCGGAACAACGCCGGCACACCGGCCGCCGCAAGAACGGCAGCCGGTGGTTGCTGCGCGATCAGCCCGGCCTGCCCACCCCGTAGGGCGTTGGGCACTGGCCGTGCGGGATGCCTAGCATGAGGGTATGCCCACGAACGGATCTTCCTCCGACCAGTTGACCGAAGCCGTCTGGCAGGCACTCGCCAAGGTCAACGACCCGGAGATCCACCGGCCGATCACCGACCTCGACATGGTCAAGTCGGTCGACGTCAAACCCGACGGCCAGGTCGACGTGGCGGTGCTGCTCACCGTCGCCGGCTGCCCGATGCGGGAGACGATCACCAACAACGTCACCACCGCCGTCCGCGAGGTGTCAGGTGTCACCGGCGTGCAGGTGGACCTCGACGTGATGAGCGACGAGCAGCGCAAGGGCCTGCAGGAGAAGCTGCGCGGCGGCGCGCCCGCCCAGGAGGTGCCGTTCGCGAAGCCCGGCTCGCTGACCCGCGTGTACGGCATCGCAAGCGGCAAGGGCGGCGTCGGGAAGTCGTCGGTCACCGTGAACCTGGCCGTGGCGATGGCCGAGCAGGGGCTCTCCGTCGGCGTCGTCGACGCCGACGTGTACGGGCACTCGATCCCGCGGATGCTCGGCGTCACCAGCGACCCGACGCCGGTGGAGGACATGATCATGCCGCCGTCCGCGTACGGCGTGAAGGTCATCTCGATCGGCATGTTCGCCGGCGGCAAGCCGGTCACCTGGCGCGGGCCGATGCTGCACCGGGCGCTGCAGCAGTTCCTCGTGGACGTGTTCTGGGGCGACCTGGACGTCCTGCTGCTCGACCTGCCACCAGGCACCGGTGACGTCGCCATCTCGCTCGGCCAGCTGATCCCGAACTCGGAGATCGTCGTGGTGACCACGCCGCAGAGCGCCGCGTCCGAGGTCGCGGAGCGCGCCGGTGTGGTCGCGCAGATGCTGCGGCAGCGGGTCGTCGGCGTGGTGGAGAACATGTCCTGGCTGCCCTGCCCGCACTGCGGTGAGCAGGTCGACGTGTTCGGCACCGGCGGCGGCGACGCCGTCACCTCGGCGCTGACCCGCGCCCTCGGCCACGACGTGCCGCTGCTCGCCCAGGTACCGATCGACGTGCAGCTCCGCGTCGGCGGCGACAACGGCCGGCCGCTGGTCCTCGACCAGCCGGACGCGCCCGCCGCGAAGGTGCTGCGCAACGTCGCCGAGCAGCTGGGTAACCGCTCCCGCGGCCTGGTCGGCCGCTCCCTCGGCCTCAGCCCGACCTGACGCCCAGCGTCAGGTGGCGTCGGCGTCGTAGGGGGCCGGTTCGCCGGGGTCCAGGCGGCGGGGGGACTTCGCTGCGGTGGTGCGCTTCGTGCCGTTCTCCTCGGCGTTCAGGCCCAGCGGGTCGTTGTCGTCGTCGAGGAGGGCGTTGCGGACGAACGTCTTCGGGTTCAGTGACGTGACGTCGATGTTGCGCAGCTCGGGCGGTAGCTCGTCCTCCAGCTCCGAGCGGGCCTTCTGCGCCCAGTTACGGACCATCCGCAGGCCCTTGGCCAGGTCCGCGGCCACCTTCGGGAGCTTGTCCGGGCCGAAGATGATCACGGCGACCACGAGGAGAACGAGGATCTCGCTCCATCCCACGCCATCGAACACCACGGCCTCCAAGACGAGCAGCCACCACCTGGCCCCAGCCTACCGGCCGGGCAGCTCGACCTCCGCGGGGACGACTCAGACCTCGTCGTCCTCCTCGCCCAGCGTCACCTTCGTCTTCGCCGGCTGGCCGTCGCGTTCGTACTCCACCTTGCACACCGTGCCGGGCGCGTGCGACCGCACCGCCGCCATCATGTCCATCGCCTCGTTGATCTCCTGGTCGGCGAGCTTGGTGATCACGTCGCCGGCCTCCAGGCCGGCCTCGTCGGCCGGGCCGCCCTCCTGCACCGGCTCGTTCCCGTCCACCGCATCGTCGACGATCTTCGCGCCGTTGCCCTTGTAGTCGGCGTCGGTGGTCGTGCCGATCACCGCGTGCGTCGACTTGCCGTCCTCGCTCAGCTGCTTGGCGGTGCGCTGCGCGGTCTTCTCCGGGATCACGAAGCCGAGCCCGATGCTCCCGCTGGACGTCCTGGACGCGCGGGCACCCGCGTAGTTCACGCCGATGACCTTGCCGTCCTCGTCGAACAGCGGCCCGCCGGAGTTCCCGGGGTTGATCGCCGCGTCGGTCTGGATCGCGTTGATGAACGAGTTGCTGCGGTCCTCGACGTGCACCGGCCGGTCGATCGCGCTGACGATACCGGTCGTGGTCGTCTCCTCCAGGCCGAGCGGCGCACCGATGGCGATGACCGGGTCGCCGACGACGACCTTCTCCGAGTCGGCGAACTTGACCGGCTGCAGGTCGCTGCGGTCCACCTTCAACACGGCGATGTCGAACGACGCGCTCGAGCCCTGGATCTCGGCGTCGACCGACTCACCGTCGTGGAACCGCACCTTGACGTCGCCGTCGCCCTCCTTCGCGCTGTCGATCACATGCGCGTTGGTGACGATGTGCCCGTCCTTGGACGTGACGAACCCGGAACCGAGGGACCTGCCGGTCAGGGTCTCCACCTCGATCTTCACCACGCTGGGCAGCACCTGCTGCACGACCTGGTTGACCGTCTGGCTCTCCTTGCTCGGCGTCGGCGTCGGTTTGGTCTGCTCGACGCCGATCACGCCGCCGGCGACACCGCCGCCGACACCGCAGATCACCGCGGTGATCAGCACGATCACCAGGAACAGCCCGGTCGGCACCTTGCCCTTCTGGCGCTGCTGTTGCGGCTGCGGCCCGTACAGCCCGGACGGCGGCAGGCCCGGACCACCCGGCCCGCCGGGCGGTGCCCACGAACCCGGCTGCCCGGGTGCCGGCGGCTGGCCGTACGGCGGCGGACCGCCGGGCGCGGGTGGCTGCTGTTGCTGGCCAGGCCCTGGCTGGCCCGCCGGCTGCTGTTGCTGGCCGGGCGGGGGTGGCTGCCCGTAGGCCGGCCGGCCGTAGGGGCTCTGCTGCCCGGGCGGCGGTTGCTGGCCGGGACGCGGCGGCTGGCCGTAGTAGCCGGGCTGCTGGCCGGGGTTGCCGTACGGCTGTTGCGGGGCACTGCCGTACCCGGGCGGTCGCCGCGGAGACGGCGGCTGGCCGTAGCCGGACGCGCTGAACGGCCTGGTGGCGTCGCTCAACGGCGGAGGTGCCTGGCTACCGTCTCCCACCGACTCGCCGCGACTCCCCCAGGACGAGTCGCCGGTGTCCGCCATCGTCGTGTCCCCTCAGCGTGATCCACCACTACCACCCTGACACGGCCCCGCCGTTCAGAACGGGTTGCACCACGACACGATGCGCGCCAACCCGCGCGCGACCCTGGCCCAGAAGCCGGGCCGTTCCTCCGCCCCGGGAAGCATCCGCACGGTGCTACCGACAGCACGGTCAGGCGCGTCGGTCACCACCGTGAAGACGGTACCCGGACCGGCCCACGTCAGCTGCCGCGGCACCGTATCGCGTAGGTATACGGTACGGCCTCCGACCTTGGCGGTGTGCCAGCCAACCAGGTGACTTTCGTCCAGATGGCCGCGCTGCTCGAAGACGGACAGCACCGAGATGCCGTCCGAGTAGGTCAGATGCAGGCTCGTGTTCGCTGCGTGACCGGTCGATCGCACGTCGTACAAGTCGAACCGGTCGGCCAGTCGCTTCGGCACCGTCCAGCCGGCCGATCGCAGCTCGCCCACGCGACCCAGCGAGATCTCCCGCCCGGACGGCCCGCGGTCACCGCCCGCGGCCACCTGCATCTCCTGCGGCGCCTCGCGGGACCGCATGTCGATCGAGGTGAAGGCGCTACGCCTGGCCAGCCGGCCATCCTCGTCGAACACGTCCCTGCGCAGCAGCAGGCCGGTCGCCCGGTCCAGCCAGTACCTGGCCCGCACCTCACCGGCCGCGCTCTTCGCGTCCACGATCTCCGCCAGCCGGCCGGCGATGGACGCGACGCCGGCGCGCACCACGCGGTAGTTGGCGGTGAGCAGCTGGAGCTGTGGTGTAGCGGCACTGAGCCCGTCCGGCACGTTGGTGACCCGGCCCGCGCCGGTACCGCTCGCGGCGGTGATCTCCGTGCCCCGGCCGGGGACGTGGTGGACGCGGAGGGTCTGCGTGCACCCCGACCGGCCGTACCAGGCCCGCACCTCCTGCACGCCCCGGTACGCCGTGCGGTTGGCCGCCTTGGCTGCCTTGGTGAGCAGCTCGACGGCCTCGTGCTCCGAACCGGTCTCCTTCGCCCGTGCCTCCGCCACCGGTGTGCACGCGAGCAGCAGGAACACGGCGAGCGGGACGACGAGCAGGTAGACCGATCGGTTGGCCGACCCGGGACGGTCCACCATGGTCACGGCCTCGACGACCGGGTCAGCGTCGTCACCGTCCTCGCGCCGTGGTCGGTGAGCGGCACGCTCCCGCCGACCGCGGCGTGCTCCCTGGTGTACGTGTCGATCGGCGGTGCAAGCGCGGGACCTGCGGGCTGCCCGCCGACGACGAACGCCATGGCCGCGGTGGCGGCCGACAGCGACAGCGAGCCGGCGACGAAGTACCTGCTCTTCCCCCGCGACCGCGGCGCCCGCGCCGGCGGCCAGACGCTCGCGCGCTCCTTTTGCCAGACGTCCGCCGTCTGTGGCATCGCAAGCAGCCTGGCCTGCAGCGGCGCCGGCGGCTGGTGGTCACCGTCGCCGAGCAGTGACAGCGCCCGGCGGACGGACCGTTCGCGATCGGCTTCCGCGCGACAGTCGGGACAGCCCAGCAGGTGCCGCAGAACCTGCTCCCTGCTAGCGGGGTCGAGCTTCTGGTCGACGAGCGCGGTGATGCGGTCCCCCAGATGGCTCACCCGTGCTCACCTCCGGCGGGCGCGGCGGAGGCCACCGCAGGCGTTGGCTCACCACCCGGCGCGAGGTGCTCGAGGCGGCGCCGCAGCTGGGTGCGGCCCCGGTGGATGCGGCTACGTACCGTGCCGAGCTTGATGCCCAACGTGTCGGCGATCTCCTCGTAGCTCAGCCCCTCGATGTCGCACAGCACGACGGCTACGCGGAACTCGGGCGCGAGCTCGTCGAGGGCGGCCTGCACGTCGTGGTCGAACTGCGCGGAGTCGAAGACCTCGCCGGGTGGCTGTTCCCTGCCGGCCAGCCGGTCGCCGGCGTCCTCGGGCAGACTCTCGAACCGGATCCGCTGCTTACGGCGCGCAGAGTCGAGGAAGAGGTTCGTGGTGATCCGGTGCAGCCAGCCGGCGAACGAGCCCGGCCTGTAGTTGTGCAGCGACCGGAAGACCCGGACGAACACCTCCTGGGTGAGGTCCTCCGCGTCGTGCTGGTTGCCGGTCAGCCGGTACGCGAGGCGGTAGACCCTGGCGGAGTGCTCGCGGACGACCTCGTCCCAGCTGGGCACGACCCAGTCCGCACCCTGCTCCTGCTTGCGGGTGCGTGCTTTCAGCCGCCCACGGCCCACGCCAAGCCCTCCTCCCGGAAGTGGGATCGCCGTAGCCACCATGGTGCCTCGCCCCTCGTCGTTCCGACAGTTGCCTGTGGACATTCCCAGCTAGTTCACAGCTGAGCGTCGCCCCGCACTGGCTCAACGCTTCGTGGCGTGACGACAGTTCCCCGACGCGCCCGAGCGGCGCGAGCGGACGCGAGTTCGCCGGCCGGTTGAGCTAGGCTCTGCGAGGTCACAACGTCGGAGGTCGTGTGGTGGTTGGATCGTGAGCGTCCAAGCGAGCTGGGAGTACGCGCAGGCGTACCTCCCCGAGGACGAATCCATCCTCGCGGCGCGTGAGCGGGCCGAGGACCTCCCCGCGGTACCCATCGGGCCGGGCGGCGGTGCGCTGCTGCAGTTCCTGGCCGCGACGCTCGGCGCCCGCGCCGTCGTCGAGCTGGGCAGCGGCTGCGGGGTCTCCGGCATCTACCTGCTGCGCGGCATGCAGCCGGACGGCGTGCTGACCACCGTCGACGTGGAGATCGAGCACCAGCGGCTGGCCAAGCAGGCGTACGCGTCCGCCGGTTTCACCGGTAGCCGGGTGCGGTCCATCACCGGGCGCGCGCTCGAGGTGCTGCCGCGGCTGACCGACGAGGCGTACGACATGGTGTTCATCGACGCCGACAAGCAGGAGTACCTCTCCTACCTGGAGCAGGCGATGCGGTTGCTGCGGCCCGGCGGCGTGGTGGCGTTCGACAACGCGCTGTGGCACGACCGGGTCGCCGACCCGGCACAGCGCGACCCGGACACGCTGGCGATCAGGAACCTGTTGACCGCGGTACGCGACGACGAGCGGCTGGTACCGACGCTCATCGCGGCCGGCGACGGGTTGCTCGCCGCCGTCCGCCGGACGTGAGGGCACGAGCCCGGCATTCAATGACATTCCGGGCCGGTCGGCGGTGCCCCCGGACACCAGAAGACCCCGGCGGCAACGCCACCGGGGCCGTGGGTCTGGGGCGGTGTCAACCGGTGACGGCCGCCAAGGCTTCGCCGAGATTGTTGGCCTCATCTGGGGTCATCTCGACTACGAGGCGGCCACCACCTTCAAGCGGAACCCGCATGACGATGCCACGCCCCTCTTTGGTGACCTCGAGCGGTCCATCTCCGGTCCGCGGCTTCATGGCCGCCATGTGTGTGTTCCCTTCCTGCCGGCAGACGCGAGGTCGCAGCAGGTAGCGGCCGGACGCGTCAGACTGTGCTGAGCCCAATTATCGCTAATCCGGCCGCTCAGAGCCAATTCAGCGCGCGGGGCGCCGCGGGTTCGACCTGCAAAGACGCGGTGCCACCGGTTTCCGGGGCCACAGGAACGGCGCCACTACGGCGTGTTGTCCTGGACTGGACACGACGGCGCCGGTACTGGTGCGGCCGAACCGGCCGGTGGCCACGCTGTGATCACGGTCCGGTGGGTTCGGGTATCTGCCTGCCGGGCCACCGGGCAGGGAGCTAGCCTCGGTCGGACCAACGGCCGACAGGTTGGAGGTCACGGTGACCGACTCGCCGAGACCGGAGAGCCCGGTTCGCTACCAGCTCGCGGATGGCGTCGCGACGATCACGCTGGCGCGACCGGACGCGATGAACGCGCTCGACACCGCGACGAAGAACGCCCTGCGGGCCGCGGTGCAGCAGGCGGCGGGTGACCCCGAGGTCCGCTGCGTGCTCCTCACCGCCGAGGGCCGGGCGTTCTGCGTCGGCCAGGACCTCGGCGAGCACGCCGAGCTGCTCGAGCAGGGCAACGCGATCAGCGAGACCGTGCCACAGCACTACAACCCGATCGCGAGCGCCTTGCTCACCATGTCCAAGCCGGTCGTCGCCGCCGTCGGCGGTGTCGCGGCGGGCGCCGGGGCGGGGTTCGCGTTCGCCGCCGACTTCCGCATCCTCGGCACGTCGGGCACGTTCAACCTGGCGTTCGCCGGCGTCGGGCTCGGCCCGGACTCCGGGGTGTCCTGGTCGCTGCCGCGGATGGTGGGCACGCCCAAGGCGCTCGAGCTGCTGATGCGGCCGGAGACCATCGACGCCGACACCGCGCTGCAGCTCGGCCTGGCGACCAAGGTGGTGCCGGACGAGGAGCTGCTCGACACGGCGGGCAGCCTCGCTGCCGAGCTGGCCGCCGGCCCCACCATGGCGTACGCCGCCATCCGGCAGGCCGTGTCGTACGCCGCCGCGCACGAGGTCGCGGACGCCCTGGACCGGGAGGCCGAGCTGCAGGCCCAGTGCGGCGCGACGGAGGACCACAGGGACGCCGTGCGAGCCTTCCTGAAGAAGGAGAAACCCGAGTTTCGCGGGCGTTGACCTTGCCTGTTGCCTCTGCCGCGCCTAATCTCCAGGAACGGGAGGCGATCGTGGAGGCTCGTCCTACATTCATTGCGTCAGTGCAGCGTGCCCTGCACCTCATCGATGCTGTGGGCGACTCCGACCGGCCGGTGCCGGCCAAGATGCTCGCCCGCCGGACGGGTCAGGCGCTGCCGACGACGTACCACCTGCTGCGCACCCTCGTCCACGAGGGCTACCTGCGCCGGATCAACGGCGCCGGTTACGTCCTCGGCGACCGGGTGGGCGCGCTCGCCGCGTCGAGGGCGGCGACCCGCGCCGCCAGGTTCCGGCCGATCCTGCAGAGCCTGCACGACGAGCTGTCCGCGGCCGCCTACCTGTCCATCCTGGACGACGGCGAGATCAAGCTGGTCGACGTCGTCGACAGCCCGAAGGCACCGCGGGTGGACCTGTGGGTCGGCTTCCACGACGCCGCCCACGCGACGGCGCTCGGCAAGGCAGTACTGGCGAGCCTCGACGAGGACGAGCGGCGCGACTACGTCAGCACCCACGACCTGCCCGACCTGACCCCGCGCACGATGACGTCGAAGCAGCGGCTGCTCCGTGAGTTGGACGAGCCGCGTACGTACGCGCTCGACCAGGAGGAGTACGCGCTCGGCACCGAGTGCGTCGCGGCCGCCGTGCCGTCCACGTCGATCACCGCGGCGATCGCCGTGTCGGTGCCCGCGGGCCAGGTGCAGCGGGTGCTCGAACGCAGCGACCTGCTCCGCCGCGCCGCCCGGCTCACCGCGCTGGCCGCCGCCGACTGACAGCCGTCCCGCGCCAGCGGCTGCCGGTCACGACGTGCTCCCGCCGGATAGCGGGTGCCGGCTCAGGAACGCTGCCACAGCGGCGGCGGCCGCGGTGGGATGCGTGAGCGCGAGCGAGTGGCCGGCCCCCTGGATCACCACGTCCTCGGCCTGCGGCAGCCAGTCGAGTACCAGCTCGCGGACCCCGGCGAAGAGGTCCCCACTCACGTCGCCTCCGACGTACAACACGGGACACTCGATGCGGCGGGCGTCGCGCTTGCTGAACCGCCAGTCCCGCAAGGCCGGCAGGTCGGTGTCGAAGAAGGTGAGTGCGTCCCGCTCCGACTGTGCCCACCCGCCGGGCAGCCGCCGCTCCAGGGCAGCCAGGAAGCTCGGCCCGAGGACCGAGGTAAGGAACTCGTCGAGCGCGTCGGCGGCACCTCGCTCGTGCCGGTCCCGGATCAGGCGGTCGGTGGCGGCCAGGAACGCCGGTGCGCTCGAGGTGTGGGTCGGCGGTGGTTCGAGCAGGACGAGGCTGTGCCCGCATGCCGGCGTGTCGGCCGCCAGCTGCAGGCCGATCGCGCAGCTGTACGACAACCCGACGACGTGCGCGCGGTCGATCCCCAGGGCGGTCAGCAGCGCGCGGCAGTCGGCTGCGTCACGCACGATGGAGCGCTGCCGGCGTAACCGCGGCGGTGGTAGAGGACCTTCCGGTAGCTGTCCCTGAAGGCGTCCTCCTCCGCAAGCGGCCGGCTCTCGTCCGCGGTGAGCGCCGTCTGGATGAAGACGATCGGGTCACCTGCGCCCCAGTCGGGGACCTCGAGCTCGACGCCGTCGAGCGGCACCAGCCTGTTCGTCGACATGAGCGGCTCCGCTCGCCTACTCGGCCATCGCGCGCAGGACGCGGGCGGTGGCGTCGTCGGCCGGGAAGAAGGTCTCGATCGCGACCTCGTCCAGGGTGACGTCCCGCGGGGCACCGAACACCGTGACGGCGTACAGCAGGGATATCTCGTCGTCGCCGACCGCCAGCCGCATCGGTACGACGATGTCGTTCGCCGCCTGCGGCACGTCGTCGGCGCCGGTCGGCTGGGGGAACGACTCCAGCTCGACCGAGCGGGACCCCGGCCTGCTGCGCGCGCCGGCCCAGCGGGTGGCGGTGCCCGACGTTCCTATCCCGTACGCACATGTGCTGGAGTACGCTGTCTTGCCGCGGCACGACCGCATCGAGCGGGCGATCCGTGCGGTGACGGGCGGGTGACCGGCCGGCGATGACCGAGATCCTCTTCCCCGCATTGTCCGAAAAGGTGCCCGACGCCGAGGGCGTCGTGTCGACCTGGTTCGTCTCGGACGGCGACCAGGTGCAGACCGACCAGCTCGTGGCGGAGGTGCAGGTGGACAAGGTTGCGGCCGAAGTCATGGCACCCACGGACGGCACGATGCGGCTACTCGTACCGGAGGAGGCGACCGTATCCCAGGGCGTCGCCATCGCCCGGATCGAGTAGCTGCCGCGGCCCCGGCGCCCCTCGCAACGACGTCCTCCACCGCGAGGGGGGCCTTGCCGTGCCCCCAACGTCCCGAGGAGGCGACCTGACGCCGTCAGGCGGGTGGGTGGAACTCGCAGGCGGTCAGGTGGTCGTTGACCAGGCCGCAGGCCTGCATGGCCGCGTAGCAGGTGGTCGGGCCGACGAAGCGGAAGCCCAGGCTGCGTAGCCGCTTCGCGAGTGCGGTCGACTCCGGTGTGGTGGCCGGCACGTCCGCCAGCGACCGCCGCGCCGGGGTGTACGCCGGCGCGTACGACCAGACGAGCGCGGCGACGCCGCCCGGCACCTCCAGGGTGGCGCGCGCGTTGGCGATGGCAGCGTCGATCTTCGCGCGGTTGCGCACGATGCCGCGGTCGGCGAGCAGCCGGTCGACGTCCGCGGGGCCGAACTCGGCGACCTTCGCCGGGTCGAACCCGGCGAACGCGGCGCGGAAGGCCGGTCGCTTGCGCAGGATGGTCAGCCAGGACAGGCCGGACTGGAACGCCTCGAGCGTGAGCCGCTCGTACATGCCGGCGTCGTCGGTGACCGGGCGTCCCCACTCGGTGTCGTGGTACGCGATGTAGTCGTCGGTCGAGACGCTCCACGGGCACCGCATCCGGCCGTCGGGACCGGCCGCCGCACCCGGCGTCATCGGGCCTCTGCGTCCTCGTCGGTCTGGTTCGGGTGCTCGACGTCGCGCCGGCCGTCGTCGACGTAGCCCTCGAGCGGCGGCGTACCCGCCCCGCTGAGCAGCTCCTGCCCCAGGGCGTCGATCTGCCGGTCGCGCTCGGCGATCTCGCCGGCGAGCCGGTCGAGCACGCGGTCGACCTCGTCCATCCGGTAGCCGCGGAACGCCAGCGGCAGGCGGAGTCTGTTCACGTCGACGGCGTCCACCAGGCGGTCCTCGGGCAGCCGCACCGGCGGCCGGTCGGGCTCCTCCCGGCTGAGCTCGCCCCCGCGACCGGTGGCGACCAGCGCCAACGTGCCGAGGATCACGGCCATCAGGAACACAATGACGACTTCCACGACAAGCATCGTGCCACGCGCCGCCCGCCGGCGGGCCCGCACCCCGCGTTCTCGGCCGCCCACCGCGGGAAGATCATGGACGGATGACTCGCCCGCCGCGCTCCGCTCGCACCACCGCACGCAGGCTCGACGGCTGACATGGCAGGACTGTCCGTCGATCTCCCGCGCTCCGCTCCGCGCTCACCTGCGCAGGCACGACCGCTCACGGCGCGCGTCCTCGCTACGATGCTCACGCGGAAGCTCTCCTCATGACGGACCGGCTCGGCGTTCCCACACCGTTGATCGTCGCCCTCGGGCTCGGCACCCTGCTGAACCCGCTGAACTCCTCGATGATCGCCGTGGCGCTGGTCCGCCTGCAGCACGACTTCGACATCGGCGTCGCCACGTCGACCTGGCTGGTGTCCGCGTTCTACGTCGCCGCGTCGGTGGGCCAGCCGCTGATGGGCCGGCTGATCGACCAGTTCGGCGCGCGGCAGCTGTTCCTCGTCGGCCTGGTGATCGTGTTCGCGACGTCGCTGGCCTCCCCGTTCGCGCCGGACTTCTGGTGGCTGGTCGGGATCCGCGCCGCGCAGGCCGTCGGCTCGTCCGCGGCGTTCCCTGCGTCGGTCGTGCTGGTACGGCACTCGATCCCGGAAGGCGGCAACCCCGCCGCCGGCCTCGGCGTGCTGTCGGTGACCGCCTCGGCGTCCGCGGCCCTCGGGCCGGTGATCGGCGGGCTGCTGGTGACAAGCGCGGGCTGGCAGGCCATCTTCTGGATCAACCTGCCGCTGACCGTCGCGGGCTTCGTGCTCGGCTGGCGGGCGGTCCCCCACCTGGCCACCAACGGCGAGCGGTCGTCCGCACGTACGACGGTCGCGCGCCTCGACCTGCCGGGCGTCACGTCGTTCACCGTCGCCGTGACGATGCTGCTGCTGTTCCTGCTCTCGTTCGCCGGGCAGCCGCGCTGGTGGTGCCTGCCGGTGTTCCTCGTCGCCGGCGGCTACTTCGTGGTGCGGGAACGTTCCGCACCGGTGCCGTTCATCGACATCCGCGAGCTCACCCGCAACCGGCCGCTGTCGACCGTGCTGACCCAGCAGGCCGTGATCAACCTGGCGTTCTACTGCATCTTCTTCGGCATGCCGCTCTGGCTGGAAGGTGTACGCGGCCTCGACCCCGGCGTGGTCGGCATGCTGCTGCTGCCCATCACCGCGGTCAGCTCACTGACCACGCCGCTGACCGCGCTCCTGATCGGCAGGCGCGGGCCGCGGCTGGCGTTGATCATCGGCGGCAGTGTGCTGGTCGTCAACTCGCTGCTGCTGCAGCTGATGACCGACGGTACGCCGCTGTGGCTGTTCGTCGTGTTCGCGGTGCTGCTGGGGGTGCCGAACGGGTTCAACAACCTCGGCCTGCAGACCAGCCTCTACCAGGCGGCCCCACCGGAGCAGACGGGCACGGCAAGCGGCCTGTTCCAGACCTGCCGGTACCTCGGCGCCATCCTGGCCTCGACGGCGCTCGGCATCGTCTTCGAGCACGACCTCACCAGCACCGGCCTGCACCACATCGGCTACCTGATGACGTCCGCCGCGGTGGTCGTGCTGGCGCTGTCGCTCATTCGGTGGGGACGAGGCGCAGCGACACGGAGTTGATGCACCACCGCTGGTCGGTCGGCGTAGCGAAGCCCTCGCCCTCGAAGACGTGGCCGAGATGCGAACCGCAGCGCTGGCACCGCACCTCCGTGCGCTTCTGCCCGAGCGAGAGGTCGTCGAGCAGCTCCACCGCGTCGTCCTTCGTCGGCTGGTAGAACGACGGCCAGCCGCAGCCGGAGTGGAATTTCGTCTCGGACCTGAACAGCTCCGCGCCGCACGCCCGGCACTCGTACACCCCGAGGGTCTCCTCGTCGGTGTACTCACCGGTGAACGGGCGCTCGGTGCCGGCCTGGCGGAGCACCTGGTACTCCTCCGGGCTCAGCTGCGCACGCCACTCGTCGTCGGACTTGGCGACGTCGTAGCTCACCGCTGCTCCAGCCGGCGCAGGATCGCCTCGTTGAAGGCGGGCAGGTCGGCGGGGGTGCGGGAGGTGATCAGGCTGCCGTCCTCGACGACTTCCTCGTCCACCCAGTCCGCGCCGGCGTTCACCAGGTCGGTCTTTATGTTGCCCACGGACGTGACCCGCTTGCCGCGGATGACGTCGGCCTCGGCGAGCACCCAGCCGGCGTGGCAGATGGCCGCCACCGGCTTGTCGGCAGCCACCGCGTCGCGGACCAGGCCGACCAGCGCCGCGTCGGTGCGTACCTTGTCCGGCGCGAAGCCGCCGGGGATCACCACCGCGTCGAAGTCGGCGACCTGCGCCGCGTCCGGGCCTTCCTCGATGGTCACCGTCTCGGTGCCCTTCTTGCCCTCGACCTGCTTGCCCTTCTCCAGGCCGAGGACCACGGCCGTGTGGCCGGCCTTGGTCACCGCGTCGTACGGGTCACGGAACTCGGAGTCCTCGAAGTTGGTGTCGAGGAGGAATGCGATCTTTGCCATGTCTCCAGTCTCACGCGCTTCCGTCCCGCTGGCCACTGTCAGCTGGCCAGCCAGTCTCGCATCCTGGACTCGCAGTCGAGTACGGCCGCGACGGGGACGTGCTCGTTGTCGGTGTGTGCGAGGTTGGGGTCGCCAGGACCGTAGTTGACGGCGGGCACGCCGATCGCGGAGAACCGTGCGACGTCCGTCCAGCCGAACTTCGGCCGGGCACCGCCGCCGATGGCCGCCACGAAGTCCTTCGCGGCCGGGTGCGACAGTCCCGGCATGGCGCCGGGCGCGGAGTCGACCACGGTGACCCGGTAGCCGGCGAACAGCTCGCGCAGGTGCACCTCAGCCTCCGCCTCGGAACGGCTCGGCGCGAACCGGTAGTTGACGGTGATCACGCACTCGTCGGGGATCACGTTGCCGGCGATGCCGCCTCCTATCCGGACGGCGTTCATGCCCTCCCGGTACGTGAGGCCGTCGATGTGCACCTCCCGCGCGGTGTAGTCGACCAGCCGCGCGAGCACGTCGTCCGCGTGGTGGATGGCGTTCATGCCGAGCCAGCTGCGGGCGCTGTGCGCGGCCTTGCCAGGCACAGTCACCTCCACCCGCATGTTGCCCTGGCACCCGCCTTCGACGGCGGCGTCGGTGGGTTCGAGCAGCACGGCGAACGCACCGGCCAGCCAGTCCGGCCGGGTCCGCGAGATCCGGGTGAGCCCGTTGCGCTCGTTGTCGATCTCTTCACAGTCGTAGAAGAGGTACGTGACGTCGCGGGTGGGCTCTGGCACGGTCGCGGCGAGCCGCAGCTGCACCGCGACGCCGGCCTTCATGTCGCAGGCACCGCGGCCGTACAGGAGATCGCCGTCGCGCCACGACGGCACGTTCTCCTTGATCGGCACGGTGTCCAGGTGGCCGGCGAGCACCACCCGTTCCGGGCGGCCGAGCTCGGTGGACGCGCGCACCACGTTGCCGTCGCGCTCCACCGTCAGGTGCGGCAGCCCGCCGAGCGCACGCTCCACCAGGTCCGCGATGTGTTGCTCGTCGCCACTCACCGACGCTACGTCGACCAGCTGAGCCGTGACGGCAGCGGCGTCCTCGGTCAGGTCCAGGTGCTCGGTCAACTCAGGATCCCCCCTCGAGTTTCCGTCAGTAGCTACGTCAGCCCTCCGGCCGACCGGCTCAGCCGGCCACCCCATGGTCGCGGAGGATGTCGTTGAGTTGCAGCTTGTCGTGCGACCCGCCTTCCGGCAGGCGCTTGAGCACCAGCAGGCACGGCATGCCGAAGTCGCCGCCGGGGAAGCTCTTCGTACGCGACGACGGCACGACGACCGACCAGGCGGGTACCTCGCCGCGGGGCAGCTCGTCGCCGGTCTCCGCGTCGTACACCCTGGTGGTCTTGGTCAGCACGCAGCCGGCGCCCAGCTTCGCGCCGCGGCGCACCCTGGCGCCGTCGACCACGATGCAGCGCGACCCGACGAACGCGTCGTCCTCGACGACCACCGGCACGGCGTTCGGCGGCTCCAGCACCCCACCGATGCCGACCCCGCCGGCGAGGTGGACGTTCTTGCCGATCTGCGCGCAGGAGCCCACCGTCGCCCAGGTGTCGACCATCGAGCCCGCGTCGACGTAGCCGCCGATGTTCACGAAGCTCGGCATCACCACGACGCCGTCGGCGAGGTGCGCACCCCACCGGACCACCGCGCCGGGCACCACGCGCGCACCGCCGAGGCGCTCCTTCAGCGGCACCCGGTCGCGGTACCTGAAGTCACCGGCGGACGACTCGGCCATGTCGAGTACGCGGAACGACAGCAGGATCGCGCGCTTGGCGCGCTCGTCGACCACGACCTCGTCGGTGGCCTCGTCCACGGCGGCGACCCGCGCGTGGCCGGAGTCGAGCAGGTCGACCGCCTCGACCACGGTCTTCTTTATGTCCGGGTCCGAGGCGTCGAGCGTCGCACGCGCCTCCCACAGCTCGTCGATCGTCGCGGCGATGGCACTGGTACTCATGGCGGTCGAGCCTAGCTGTACTGATCTTGCGGAACACCCGCGGCTGCCGGTTGAGCGGCTCAACCGGTGTCCTCCGCGCAAACCACACCATGCCTTACGTATCCTGACCAACAGTGAAAGTTGCCTCTTCCTCCCGCAGGGCGCACGGAGCACGCTCCGTGCGTCGTTTTAGTCGTTCCGTGACGGCCGCCGTGCTCGGCATCGGCCTGGGCCTGGTGACCGGCATGGCCGCCTGTGGCGGCCCGGCCGTCAAGGACGCGCTGACCCCCGAGCACTGCACCACCAGGTCCGACGCCGGCGAGATCACGCTCAGCGCGGAGCAGTCCGAGGTCGCCACCACGATCGTCGCCGTCGCGATCCGGCGCGGCCTGCCCAGACGCGCGGTGACCATCGCTCTCGCGACGGCGGAGCAGGAGTCGAAGATGCGGAACCTCGACCACGGCGACCGCGACTCCGTCGGGGTGTTCCAGCAGCGGCCTTCGCAGGGCTGGGGCACCGTCGACCAGCTGCAGGACCCCGCGTACGCGACGAACCGGTTCTACGCCGCGCTGGTGAAGGTCGACGGCTGGCGCAAGCTCCCGCTGCACGAGGCGGCGCAGCGGGTGCAGCGCAGCGCGTACGGCCCTGCGTACGCCGACCACGAGCCGAAGGCGAAGGTGATCACGACCGCGCTGACCGGCCGCGGCGGCAGCGGCGGCTTCACCTGCGTGCTGCGCCCGAAGGGCACGGACACCACCGTGCGGGACGTCCGTGCCGCCGTGCACAGCGACTGGGGCCTGCGGCGGGTGCGGCCGGAGACCGACGGCTTCTCGGTGCGGATGGGCGCCGCCGCCCCGCGCCGGCACTCGCTGGCGATGTCGTTCTGGGTGGTGGCCCGCGCGAACACGTTCGGCATCGACTCGGTACGGCACGCCGGCAAGCAGTGGCGCTCCCGCGACGACGACGAGGTCTGGCACGAGACCGAGGGCAACGACCCGCCGGGGCGCATCACGGCCGAGCTGCGGCCGGAACCCACCGGCTCCCCCGAGTAGCGCTCAGGCGGCGACGAGGGCCTCCGTGCACGCCGTGGTCTTGGCGTCCTTCAGCACGAGCACGACGGGCACCTGGCGCGCTGGCCGCAGCGGCAGGACCCGTACCCCGGCGGGCGCCTCGGGCACCGAACCGACGAGCACCGCCCACGCCGGCGGGCCGTTGCCGAGCTCGACCAGCGTGTCGTAGGTGCGTCCTGCCGGTCGACCGAGCGTCAGCTCGACGCCGGCCGACCTGGCCACGTCGAGGACGAAGTCGTGCACGAACGGGTCGCACTCGCGCGCCAGCAGGCGCAGCGGTAGCCCGGCGAGCTGGTCGAGCGGCACCGTCGTCACGCCACAGCTCGACGGCGTGCAGTCCCGGCTTCCCTGGGAAGCCACGGACGAACGCCAGGTCGAGCTCGCCGGACCGTACCGCGTCGAGCTGCGCGGCCACCGGCCGCGCATCCAGCCGGACGGTGAGGTCGGGCGTCTCGGTCCGCAGCCGGGTGATGCCCGACGCCACCCGTGTCTCGAACCCCGGACCGCTGCCGAGCCGGATGACCCGTCCGCGGCCGCTGGCGAGCTGGGCGGCGACGGAGCTGGCGCGGTCGGCGACGTCGAGCACGGCGCGAGCCTCGACGAGCATCCGTTCGCCGTCGGTGGTGAGCCGGACGTGCCGCGAGGACCGGTCGAACAGCTCGATCCCGAGCTCGCGCTCCAGCCGGCGCACCTGCTGGCTGACCGCGGGCTGCACGATGTGCAGGCGCTCGGCGGCACGGCCGAAGTGGAGCTCCTCCGCGACGGTGACGAAGTACCTGAGCTGCCGCAACTCCATCTGAACCCCGATCGATCAGCTGCCGTGATCGCTGTACAGACTGACCGGGCGTTGGCGGGCGACCTGCCCGCTGGCTTGACTGCAGGCATGCGAACAGGACTCTGGATCGACGACGAGGGCACCGGGCTGGACGCCATGGTCGCGCAGGTGCGCGAGGCGGCGTCCCTGGGGTACGACGGGGTGTGGCTGAGCCAGCGGGACAGCTGGGACGTGCTCACCCTGCTGACCGCGGTAGCGCGGTCGGAGCCGCACATCGACCTGGGGACGTCGATCGTGACCACGTACCCGCGGCCCCCCTGCTACTCGCGGCGCAGGGCCCACTGCTGCGCGGTGAACAGGTCGACCTCCACGGCGACCACCTGACGGCGGTGGTTCGGTCGCGGTGCCAGGCGCGGCGCCGCCGGTGCTGGTGGCGGCGCTCGGCCCGCGGATGCTCGAGGTGGCCGGCTCGCTGGCCGGCGGCGTGATCACCACCTGGGCGCTGGAACCGACGCTCGGTTCGTACCTGGTGCCGACGCTGTCCGCCGCGGCGTCGGCAGCCGGCCGGCCCGATCCCGAGGTGGTCGCGGGCATCTGCGTGAGCGTCACCGCGGACGCCGAGGGCGCACGGCAGTGGGTGAACGAGCGCTTCAGCCGCGCCGCCGACATCCCGGCGTACCGCGCCGTCCTGGACCGCGAGGGCGCACAGACCATGGGCGACGTAACGCTCGCCGGCGACGAGGAGACAGTGGCCCGTGCCCTGACCCGACTGCGGGACGCCGGCGCAACCGCCCTCCAGGTGGTCCCGGTGGGCACGGACACCGACCAAGCACGCACCACACGCGCGCTACCGCGACTCGCACCCGGCGGGTAGCCGGCCAGGCGCAGGTCAGGCAGCATCCACACGCCCATCGGTGGGCAGGGACACCGACCAGGCACGCACCCGCACGGGCGATCCTGCGGCTCCCCCGAGTAGCGGTCAGGCAGCTGCCAGGCGCATGCAGGCGGCGTCCACGCGCTCGTCGGTGGCGGTGAAGGCCACTCGCACGGGGCGGGCGCCTGCGGTGCCGTAGTGGACATGGACACCGACCAGGCACGCACCCGCACGGGCGATCCTGCGGCTCCCCCGAGTAGCGGTCAGGCAGCTGCCAGGCGCATGCAGGCGGCGTCCACGCGCTCGTCGGTGGCGGTGAAGGCCACTCGCACGGGGCGGGCG
>WHTA01000087.1 GCA_009379825.1 Streptosporangiales bacterium | reverse complement strand
TACTGGGGGTGACGGTGTCGCCGTAGTGCCCTTCTTCGAGTCGGTTGTGAGAGATCACTCGAAGGACCACCCGGTGGCCGTCACCTACATCGGCAGCGACACGCTCACCAGGAGCCGTACACCACTCTGCCGGACGCCACTTGGTGACGTCGATGTGCAGCCCGATCCCGGATGTAGATGCTCGTACATCGGTCACTGTGTCGATATGACTGAGTCGGTTGGTCCGGCACCGGATCAGGGCTGCGTGGACGGTCGACGGGACCGGCCGAGGTGGCTGGCGATCTGGGCCGGTTCGAGCCGGCGACGCCAACTCGACTGCGCGATCTCGCGCACCAACCGCTCGGGTGTCCTGTTCGGGCACCTGTGGCGACTGGCTCGACCGGGCTTGCGTTCCGGCAATGCCTTCAGCCCGCACCGTCCGGCGCATTTCCTGGCTGGCACGGGCGAGACCATGAACATCGAGTGCTCCGGGTCAATGTAGCGGCAACGTGGGTCACGAAGGCTTGGACCGCGTCGCGAAATGACGTCGCTGAGCATCGCAGCTAGTAGACCGAGACGTGGATGTGGTCGAGGTGGCGCAGGGTGGGGTTGGTGGTGTCGCCGCTTGGATGTTGGTAGTCCTGCCAGCCGTCGCCCGGTGTCCAGATTCGATCGCGGTAGATCACGTACTTCACGCCGAGCGGCTCCGCGTTTCCGACCAACCATGACGCGATGCGCCAGCCCTTGGCCACCCGCGCTTCACTACGCCACGGAGTCAGCATGATGTCGACGGCGCGACCGGAGTAGTGATCGCTGCCGGGGATGTGACCGCTACGACAACCACCCGGACAGTAGCCACCGAGCTGCCGCTCCCCAAACTCTCGCCGGACCAGGTCACGCACCCGTTCCGCCCGCGGCGTCAGTCCCTCCGCGTTCATGGCGCCGCCGCCCACGTCGCCGCGAACCGTCGCTTCCACGGGGTACGGGCCGATGCCGGCCGCCGCGCGTGCCCGGGCGGTGGCCGAACCCCACTTGCTCAACGAGCCCCGCAGCCGCACCCTGGCACGCACGTCGGCTACGCCGTTCTCGGTCAGGCAGCTGATCAGGCTTGCGCCGTTCCGGCGGGCCACCGTCGCTGCCGCCCGGCAGGCCACCTGGTTGTCGGCGGAAGAGAGGCGCGCAGCGGCGGCCAGCGCTGCCATATCCGCCGCCGTTCCCGCGCGGTTGCGTGCTGTGGCAGCGGATCCGGACAGTGCGACGACGATCGACGCCGCGAACAGCGTGGCGGCCATTGCGAGTACCCAGATCGTCGCCGAACCGCGTTGGTCGCGCAGCGCTTTGTGCCGGCACCTCATGGTCATCGCCCTGGCTCGGTGGGCGGTGGTTGCACGGGATCGAGGTCTTCGACTGCCGCTACCGCACGCGCCTGTACCTGGAACGTGCGGAGCCCGGCGACCCGTACTGCCGCCGCGCAGCGCACCTCGACCATGCCCGCGGCGCGGGCGACCACCAGTCGCGCATCACGTGGCGCCGCCTGCCGGCCGGCCGCCTCGACGGCCGCGGTGGGCTCGCCGCGGGCGGCCGCACGTGCCGCGGCACGGGACGCGTCGTCGCATTTCAGCGACGCCTGTGCGTAGCCGATGCCGAGCATGCCCCACGCGACGAGCAGCAGCAGGGCCGGCAGGGCGACCGCCAGCTCTGCGGTATACGCGCCACGGTCGCTGCGCCACCGCGACCGGTTGCGCCGACCGAGGTTGGCACGTTGTGGTGTTCCGTTCATCGCGTTCCTCTCCTCCGCTCGCGCCAGCGGCACCGAGCTGCGGTGGGTGCTGGCGATCGGTCGCTCACCTGTCGAGTTCGGCGGGTGAGGTGGGGAACCGAAGAGGGGAAGGGCAATCTGTGGATGAGGGCGGTGGTGGCGCTGGCGGGTACCGGCTCCGTAGCCCGGTGGAAGTACGATCGAGGAGAAGATGGCCCCGGCCCAGCAGGAGAACAGCCACCGGTGATGGTCGTGGACAGCAGGCCCGCGGCGGTCGCGCACCGCCACGAGGTAGAGCCGGCGAGGGCGCGGCTGCGGGGCATACGAGTGTGGTGGCCGACGCGCGGCCAACCACCACACTCGGCGGGGGCAACAACGGGATCTGTGGCGTTCCTAGGTGAAGGCCGTGATCGCCTTCTCGATGATCATCCACAGCAGCTCGCGCATCTCGGGGCTGGTGAGCAGCTTGTAGAGAATGCCAGCGAGGCCAACCGCCGCCACGGTGCCGACGGCGTACTCCGCCGTCGACATGCCCGTCTCATCGCGGACGGCGTGGTGGACAGGAAGCATGACTACCTCCCATGAGACCGACGTCCGGCCGGCGCGGAAGACCCGAAGAGTTCGAGCCTCATTCACATCAGTCGGCAGCGAGGCGGGCTGACCACAGACCATTCCAGCGATCTGGGGACGACGAGATCGTCGCCGTGGCTGACCGATACGACGAAGGCACGATGACGCACCGAGAAACCTCACCGGCTACCGCGGCCGACCGCGACCTGCTGCAACAGGCCATCGACCTCGGCCTGCAGTGCCCACCTTCGCGTACCGCGTTCTCCGTGGGCGCGGTGATCGTGGCGGCGAACGGGGACGTCGTCGCCACCGGCTACTCGCGCGAGAGCGAGCCGGACGCCCACGCCGAGGAGACCGCGCTCGCCAAGGTGGACGCGCAGCCGCTGGCGAAGGCGACGCTCTACAGCTCGCTGGAGCCCTGCAGTGTGCGCAGCTCGCGCTCCACCTCGTGTACCGACCTGATCCTCGCGGCCGGTATCGAGCGCGTCGTGTTCGCACTCCACGAGCCGGCCATCTTCGTCGAAGGTCGCGGCGGCGAGCGTCTGGCCGCAGCGGGTGTGCAGGTCGTCCACCTGCCGGAGCTCGCGGCGCAGGTCGAGCAGGTCAACGCGCACCTGCTCCACACCTGAACGGAGCCGTACGCCTCACCACAGGTCTAGGGTGGTTGCGATGCTGGCCGCGACCGGCACCACGCCGAGCAACACGAAGGCGGGCAGGAAGCACAGACCCAGCGGGATCGTCGCCCGCACACCCACCTTCCTGGCGGCCTCCTCGGCCGCACCCTGCTGTTCCTGCCTGGCGGTGCTGGCGAGCTGCTCCAACGCAACACCGACCGGCGCGCCGGACGACACCGCACGCCCGACGGCACGGCCGAGCGGCGCAAGGGTCGGTTCGTCGGCGAGTACCGACCATGCGTCGGAGGGGTCGGCGCCGAGCCGCAGTAGTGCGACCACTCGGTGCAGGGCGTCTCCCACCGGCCCGCCGACAGCCTTGCTGACCGCCTCGGTGGCGGCCACCGGTGTGCCGCCCGAGCTGTAGCACGCGGCGAGCAGGTCTACGGCGACAGGCAGGTCGGCGACCATCCGGGCGCGGCGCGTCGCCACTGCCGCTGGTTCCATGCGGGCCAGGACGTAGTACGCGATCAGCGTTGCCAGCAGACCGAGCGGCACGCCCCATGGGACGCCGACGAACAACGTCACCCCGATGCCACCACCGACCGCGGCGAGGCCGCGCACCGGCAGCGGCCGTGACCGCGACCCGGCGGGCGACGCGCGTTGCCGTGGGCGGATCCGACCGAGCCGCCGGAGGGTGCGGCGGGTGGGCACGGGCCACGCGAGCACCGCGGCGGCGGCCAGCACCATGGCGAGGGCAGCGGCGGGTACCTGGGCCGTCATGACGACACCGCCTTCCCGACGACCCCCGCCATCCACCCGAGCACCGCGGGGGCGCGGGCCGTGGCAGACACCTCCGCAGTCATGACGACACCGCCTTCCCGACGATCCGCACCGGCCACGCCAGGCCGAGCACCGCGGCGGCACGGGCAGCGGCAGACACCTCCGCAGTCATGACGACACCGCCTTCCCGACGACCCGCACCGGCCACGCCAGGCCGAGCACCGCGGCGGCACGGGCAGCGGCAGACACCTCCGCAGTCATGACGACACCGCCTTCCCGACGACCCGCACCGGCCACACGAGCGCCGCGGGGGTGCGGGCCATGGCGGATGCCTGGGCCGTCATGGCGTCTCTGCCTTCCGGACGATCCGGGCGGTCCACGCCAGGCCGAGGACGTTGAGGCCGACCCCAGCGACCAGGCACAGCAGACCGTAGGGCGTACCGAACAGGAACGCGACCGGCTGTTGTCCGAGGCCGGTGGCGAACAGGATCCCCAGCAGCGGCAGTGCCGCCAGCAGCCGGGCGGTCGCGCGCGGGGCGGCAAGCTGCGTCTGGATCTCGCGCCTGCGGCGTTCCTCCGCGCGGAGCGCCGTCGCCAGCCGTTCGACCGCGTCCGCGAGCCCGGCGCCGGAGCCTACGCCCACCTGCCAGCACGCGGCCAACCACGCCAGCGCGGTGTGCCCCGGCTCGCGAGCGGCAGCGCGTAGGGCATCGGCGACGTCGCCGCCAGCGGTAGCCGTCGCGGCTACCTGGGTCAACACTGGCCGGCTCGGTTCGCCCGTGGCCGCCACCGACAGCCGGAGTGCCTCGTCCGGGGGGCGGCCGGCGCGCAGCTCCGCCGCGAGGGCGCCGCAGAGCTCGACGACGGCGCCGCGTGCCGCCGCTTCTGCGCGCCCGCGACGGGTCCATCGCGCCGCCCGGCGTAGGGCCGCCGCGTACCAACGCCGCGGCGCGGGCGGCGGATGTGGTGCGTTCAGGTGTGCAAGCCGCTGCTGGGACCAGCCGGCGTCCGCGGCCAGCCAGCCGGCCAAGGCGGCAAGCGCGACCGCGACGAGTAGCGCGTTCACCACGTCTCCCCTCGGGCTGTGAGCAGTGTCCGTAGCGCGTCCAGGCCGGGGCCGGGCACGACGCCGCTGGCCTCGAAGGTTGCCGCCGGCTGCACCCGCACAACGTCGTCGGTGCCGCGGGTCAGTACGCACACGTCGGCCACGCGCCGCACGCCGCTTCGCCGGTCGCGTTGCAGGTGCACGACGACGTCCAGCGCCGCGGCCAGCTGGCTGTGCACCGCCGCCCGGCTCAGCCCGGCCGCGACCGCCAGTGCCTCCATCCGCGCGGGGACGTCGGCCGCCGCGTTCGCGTGGACCGTGCCGCAGCCGCCTTCGTGGCCAGTGTTCATCGCGGCCAGCAGGTGGACTACTTCCGCGCCTCTGACCTCGCCGACCACCAGCCGATCCGGGCGCATCCGAAGCGCCTGCCTGACCAGATCGGCGAGGGTCACTGCGCCAGCGCCCTCGGCGTTGTGTGGGCGGGCCTCCAGCCGCACCAGGTGCGGGTGTGTGGGCAGCAGCTCGCCGGAGTCCTCCACCAGGAGGACGCGTTCCGCGGGGTCGACCTCGCTGAGCAGGGTGGCGAGGAGTGTGGTCTTCCCGGTGCCGGTACCGCCGCTGACCAGGAAGGCCAGGCGGGCGCGCACCAATGCCGTCAGCAAGTCGGCGCCGGGCGCGTCGACCGTGCCCGCGGCGGTCAGCTCGTCGAGGGTGAACGTGCGCCTGCGACTGACCCGCAGCGAGAGGCAGGTGCCGGCCGGAGCGACCGGCGGCAGCACCGCGTGTAGGCGAACGCCGTCGGGCAGCCTGGCGTCGACGTACGGCGCGGCGACGTCGAGCCGGCGGCCGGCCGCCGCGGCGAGCCGCTGGGCCAGCCGGCGGACTTCCGCATCATCGGCGAAGGCCACGGGGGCTCGGCGTAACCCGTCGCCGGTGTCCACCCAGACCTCGGCCGGGCCGTTGACGAGGACGTCGGTGACGCCCGGCAGCTGGAGCAACGGCTCGAGCGGACCGGTGCCGGCGAGGTCGGCGCGCAGCTGGGTGGTGAGGGCGAGCAGCTCGACGTCGCCGAGCACCACGCCCTCGGCGCGTACCGCCGTGGCCACTTGCGCGGGCGTCGGTTCGGCGCCGCTGCCGGCCAGGCGTGCCCGTACGGCCTCGCGCAGCCGGCCGTCGAGCGGTGTCGTGGTGGTCGGCTCGAGGGTCATGAGGAGACCTCCCGCGGGGCATCGCTATCGGTGTGGGACGGGTCTGGTGTAGCGCACGCCTGCTGGTGTGTCTGTGCTTGCGAGCGTGCACACGGCGGGGATGCGCCGGTGCCTGCCGGTTCGGACGGGCGAGTCGGGGTGCTCGGGTGCACGCCAAGCGGAGTACGCCGAGGTCAACCGCGAGCAGTGTGACTGGGCCGAGGGTGCATGGCTCCAGTTCGCAGGGCTGTGGGCAACGAAGACGGTCGCGGTTCGCTGTGTGGATGGGGCAGGGCCGGTGCTGGCAGTACCCGACGCTCTGGGCCAGCGACCGCGCATGCGACAGCGACGGCGGCCGGCGACCGGGCACGCGAGCGGCGGCCGGGCAGGCGACAGCGACCGCAGGCAGTGACCACAGGCACACGACAGCGGTAGCGAGCACGGGCGCACAACACCGGCAGCAGGGGGACGGCATTCGACGGACGGGCAGGCGACAACATCGCGGCGAGCGGGCGGGCGCGGTGGGCGCGGGGTGCACGACAGCGGCCGCGGTGGGCCTCGGCGTGGGGAACGTGGTGTGGGCAGGCGACAGCGACCGCAGGGAACACTGCGCCGAGGCAGCGGCAGCGACGGCGGTGCGACGACCGGCGATCGGAGCGGCAGCGTGTTGACGGTGGGGTGACGGGGTCATGCGGCGTGGCGGTCGCTTTCGAGGGTTAGGAGGAAGTTGCGGCAGAAGACGGCTAGGGGGGTTCGGGGGCGGCGGATTGGGGGCTCGCCGTGGTCTAGGGCTTCGGCTAGGCCGGGTTCGGCGCGGATGGAGCCTGCCAGGGGTAGGCCCAGGGACTGGCCGATGACGTCGGCGGGGAGGCCGGTTGGTGCGGGGCCGCGGACCAGGACGCGGATGTCGGCGGCGTGGTAGCGCAGGCCACCGGCTACGCGGGCGGCGGCGGCCACCGCGCGTACCTCGGCCGGTACTACGAGCAGCGTCACGTTCGAGCGGGTGAGGGCCTCCGCGGCGGCGTCGTCTACCCGGCGGGGTAGGTCTACGACGACCAGGTCGCTGCAGCGGCCGGCGGCGGCGAGCACCGCGCGCATCGCCTCGACGCTGATGTCGAGCTCGTCGCTGCGGTCCCAGGAGAGCACGGTCAGCTGGTCGACGCGGGGCAGTGCCGCTCGCAGCGCGGTGCCGTTGACCCGTCCTCTGGTCTGCGCGAAGTCGGGCCAGCGCAGGCCCTCGGTGTCCTCGCCGCCGACGACCAGGTCGATGCCGCCGCCCAACGGGTCGCCGTCGACCAGCAACGACTCGCGGCCCATTCGCATCGCGGTCAGCGCGAGGGCCGTGGCCGTGGTGGACGCGCCGGCACCGCCGCGGCCGCCGACGACGCAGATCGTCGGGCCATCTTCGGCCGGCGACTCCATCGCGTCGGCCAACCGGTCGACCAGCCAATCCTGGCCGGTCGGCAGCACGACCACCTGCTCCGCACCGAGCGCCAGGGCGCGCTTGAACATCTCGGGGTCCTCGGCCTGGCAGACGACCACCAGCCGCGCACGGGACGGCATCCGTAGCCGCACCGCCTCGGCGGACACGTCCTGCCCGAGCACCACCAGCGGTGCGGTGGCCCACGAGCCACGCACCGCACCCGGCGAAGCGGCCAGCTCCATGACCACTCCCGCGGCGGCCGCGAGCCGCAACACCTCGTCGACGAGCGTCGCGTCGTCGCTCACCAACAGCGGACGCGGCCGGCCGGACGAGTCGTCGCCGACCGGCATATCTGTTTCGGACACCAGACCTCCTGAGCTCGTTCGTCCGGGCGACTCGCCCAAGGAGATCGGCAGCAGGCGGCGGCAGCAGAAGGCCGGCGCGGCAAGTTGGGGACAACTCTTGCGCCGATACCCCGACCGCAGCTCAGGATGCAAGGATTGGTATGGCTAACCAGCCAGAATGGCCGCATCGGTCGAAGTGATCTTTGTCCAGGTCTTCCCTTTGCCGACATCAAGCCGTAACAATGGCACTACGGAACCGGTAGGGCGCGATGGGCGGTCGAATCCCACCACTCTCCCGCTTCCGGGCACAGCCGCTGGGCACCCACGCGCGACCAGCCGCGGGAGGCAGAGGCCGTCTCGGGTGTGAGCCCGACTCGGAATAACGTGCACGCTTGGTAACCCAGGCGGATGTGCAAATGGGTGGCGCTGGACGGCGCCACCCATTTCACGCGCGCACGGACGACTAACCGCGCAACAACGCCTCGCACACGGCCAACCCGTCCTGTGCCCCCAATCGTACGGCGGCCGCGCAGTGGACGACCCAGCGCGCCAGTCCCGCGGTGCCGGTGCCGTAGCCGGCGAGCGCCGCCTCGTACTCGTCCCGCAGCTCCAGGTGCCCCACCTCGGGCGCGAGCAGGCCCTTGCGGTCAAGGCCGCGGGCCAACAGCACCAGCCGGCCGGCCGGCTGCGCCACCAGCTCACTGCCCCAGGCGAACGCCGGCAGCGACGCGACCTCGCCGTGGACGACCGCCGACACCACGATCGCGGACACGTCCATCGGCGCGTCGAGCACCTGCGGCAGGGCCTGCAGCCGCTGCGCCGCGGTCGGTGACGCCGGCCGGCCGCACTCCGCCGCCGGCACGACGTCCGCGGCCGCGAGCGCGTGCAGTTTCGCGAGCGCCTGGCCGGGCGCACGTCGCCATACCGGCAACAGTGGGCCGACTTCGCCGGCGACCCGCAACGCCCCCTGGACGACCGGCGCGTCCGGCGGGGCCTGGCGCAGCTCGTCAAGCGGCACCTCCATCCCGGCGAGCGCGGCCGACGCCCAGGCGCCGCGCAGCGCGGTCTCCGCCGCGACGGCCGGCGCGTGCCGGCGCAGCGCGCGGTGCCCGAGCAACCGGTCGACCACCTCCCGCGCCTCGCCGACGGCCTCGGGCACGCCGGGCAACGCCGCCACCGCGGTCAGTGGGTGCGCCGTACCGCTGGCGGTCATGGTGCGGTCTCCCCTCGCGCGACGCGGTGCGTCTCCGGCAGGTGCAGTCGCACCATTGTCCTCGCCACGTCGGCGGGCACCCGGCGCCGGGTCAGCAGCGACACCCCGACCATCACGGCGAACGCCAGCGGCACGCTCCACGCCGCCGGTTCCTGCAGCAGCGCGCTCAGCCAGCCGCTGTACGGCCCGCCGAACATGGTCGCGAGCACTGCCGCCGTCGCGACGCCACCGCCGGTGAGCAGGCCGGCGAGCGCGCCCGCCGCCGTCAGTTTCCGCCACCAGATGCCCAACACCAGCAGCGGGCAGAAGCTCGACGCGGCGACCGCGAACGCCAGCCCGACCACCGACGCCACGCCGATGCCCTGCGCGACGAGCGACACCAGGTACGGCACGAGCACCGCAACCAGGGTGCCGAGCCGGAACGCCGCCACCTGCCGCCGCCGCGGCCGCATCACGTCCTGCGCCAGCGCACCGGCGACGGAGATCGCGAGCCCCGAGGACGTGGAGAGGAACGCCGCGAACGCACCCGCGGCCACCAACGCGCCGAGCCAGGTGCCGCCCGCGCCGCCGATCAGCCGTTCGGGCAGCAGCAGGACGGCGCTGTCCGTGGTGCCGGTGAGCAGCAGGTCGGGGGCGTACTGCCGACCGAGCACGCCGTACAGCGGTGGCAGCAGGTAGAAGCCGGCAAGTAGGCAGATCACGAACAACGTGGTGCGACGGGTGTCACGACCGTCGGGGTTGGTGTAGAAGCGGACCAGCACGTGCGGCAGTCCCATGGTGCCGAGAAAGGTCGCGAGGATCAGCGAGTACGTCGCGTACACCGGGTGCTCGTCGCGTGCCGTGTGCGGCAGCGCCCACTGGTCGTTGCTGGTGTTCGGCAGGTCCGCGCGCACCGGCACCTCGGCGCCCGCAGGCAGGGTCACCCTGGTGCCCGCGGCGAGCACGTGCGTGCCGGGTTCGAGCGACAGCCGGCCGTCGACCTGCCTGCCGTCGACCTCGCCGTCGACGACGTACGTCTCGGGGTTGCGGGTACGCACGGTGGTCGCCTCGCGCACCGTCACGGTCGTCGCCTCGCGCACGGTGGGCTGGTCGTCGCCGACCGGCTGGCCGTCCGCCCGCCAGACGGCGATCAGGAACAGCGCGGGGATCAGCAGCGCGCAGAACTTCAGCCAGAACTGGAACGCCTGCACGAAGGTCACCGACCGCATGCCGCCGGACAGCGCGGCGAGCAACACCACCACGCAGACGACCAGCCCGCCCGTCCACGCCGGCGTGCCGGTGATGGTCTGCAGCGTCAGGCTCGCACCTTGCAACTGCGGTACGAGGTACAGCCAGCCGATCAGCACCACGAAGGCGGTGGCGCACCTGCGTACCGCCACGGAACCGAGCCTGCTCTCGGCGAAGTCGGGCAACGTGTACGCGCCGGATCGCCGCAACGGTGCCGCGACGAGCACCAGCAGCAACAGGTACCCGGCCGTGTACCCGACCGGGTACCAGAGCATGTCGACGCCGTACGCGAGCACCAGTCCCGCGATGCCGAGGAACGACGCGGCGGACAGGTACTCGCCGCCGATCGCGGACGCGTTCCACATCGGCGACACCTTGCGCGACGCGACGAAGAAGTCGCTCGTCGTGCGCGCGACCCGCACGCCGACCAGGCCGATGCAGATCGTCGCCACGGCAACGAACGCCACGGCGAGGACCCCGTGCCAGGAGCCGGTCACCTCGTCCTCGCCGTCAACGCCCGACCAGGTCGGAGAAGTCGCGTTCGTTCTTCTCCGCGTGCCTGACGTAGTAGCCAGCCGCGGCGATCAGCAGCGGGTAGACGAGCACGCCGAGCATCAGCCACGGCAACGGCAGTCCGAGCACCTGCACCTCGGCCAGCTGCGGCAGGAAGTAGAACACCAGCGGCAGCGAACCCAGCACCACCCCCACGACCGCGCACACCAGCACGGCGAGGCGCAGTTGGCTTCGTACGAGCGACCGTACGTAGACCTCGCCGAGCCTGGTCTGCGAGTCGATCTCCTCCACCACGGCGACGCGCTTCGACTGAGACCGGTGCTGGCGGCGCGGCCCGGTGACCACGATCCGCTTGCGGGCGGGCTCCTCCACTACGCCACACCTCCGTTCGCCCGGCGCCGCAGCAGCTCCCGCAGCTCCCTCGTGTGCCGGCGGCTCACCTGCAGCGGCGTGTCCGCGACCACGACGACGGCGCGGCCGCTGTCGAACCTGATCTCGTCGATGTGCCCGACCGACACCAGGATGCTGCGGTGTATGCGCACGAAGCCCAGCCGGCGCCACCGCTCCTCCAGCGTCGAAAGCGGTACGCGCACCAGTGGGCTGCCTGCGGACGTGTGCAGCCGCGCATAGTCGCCGTGCGCTTCCACGTAACGCACGTCGCTGACCGGCACGAACCTGGTCACGCCGGCCAGCTCGACCGGGACGGTCTCCTCGTGCGTGGTCGGTTCGCCGTACCCGGTGCCGGGCTGCGCCACCCGGCGGACGGCCTCGCTCAGCCGCTCGGCCCTGATCGGCTTCAGCAGGTAGTCGACGGCGTTCAGCTCGAACGCGTCCACCGCGTGCTCCTCGTACGCGGTGACGAAGACGACGGCCGGCGGGGCGCGGAACCGGCCGAGGATCCTGGCCAGCTCCAGCCCGGACAGCCCGGGCATGTGGATGTCGAGGAACAGCGCGTCCACCCGCCGACGGTCGAGCAGGCGCAACGCCTCGTCGGCAGACTCCGCGGTGCGGACGGCGCCGATGCCTGGTTCGCGCTCGAGCAGATACCTGAGCTCGGCGAGCGCGGGCGGTTCGTCATCGACCACCAACACGTCGAGCATGCCCGCGAGCGTACGACGGCACACGCAGATCCGCTACGCCGACCGCGTACCTGGCCCTCTACGTAGCAACCGGCTCAGCTGTCCGCGTGAACCCCGGCGTGGTACTTCGGCACCCGCAGGCTGACCTTCGTACCCGCGCCCGGAGCGGTCTCGGCGACCAGCCCGTACTCGTCGCCGAAGACCTGCCGCAGCCGCTCGTCCACGTTGGCGAGGCCGGTGGAGTCGCCGCCCTGCTCGCCGGCGAGTACCCGCCGCAACTGCTCGGGGTCCATGCCGACGCCGTCGTCCTCCACGCTGATCGCGCAGTCGGTGCCCTTGTCGTCGCCGAGGATGGTGATGTGACCGACGCCGGGCTTGGTCTGCAGACCGTGCCGCAATGCGTTCTCCACCAGCGGCTGCAGGCAAAGGAACGGCACGGCCACCGGCAGCACCTCGGGCGCGATCCGCAACGTGACCTGTAGCCGGTCGCCGAACCTGGCCCGTTCGAGCAGCAGGTACCGCTCGATGGAGCGCAGCTCCTCCGCGAGCGTGGTGAACTCGCCGTGCGTGCGGAACGAGTACCTGGTGAAGTCGGCGAACTCGAGCAGCAGCTCCCGCGCCCGCTCCGGGTCGGTACGTACGAACGACGCGATCACGTTCAGCGAGTTGTAGACGAAGTGCGGCGAGATCTGCGCCCGCAGCGCCCGCACCTCGGCGATCGCCAGCCGGGTGCGGGAGCGGTCGAACTCGGCCAGGTCGAGCTGCGTGCTCACCCAGCGGGCCACCTCGGTCACCGCGCGCACCAGCCCGGCCGACGCGTTCTCCCCGAACGCCGCGAGCACCCCGACGACGTGGCCGTCGGTCGTCAACGGCGCGATGACCACGTACCGCACCGGGCACCAGGAGTCGTGGCAGGCGACCTGCTCCGGCCCGGCCACCACGGGCGCGCTGCCGTCGAGCACGGGAGCGGCGTGCGTCAGCACCCCGGCGGCGTGCCGGTCGTACGAGCCGTCCCAGGCGAGCACCTGCCGGTCGTCGGCGATCGCCACCGCCGCCGCGCCGAGCAGCGACCGCAGGTGCCGCACCGACTTCGCGGCGCCCGCGGGGGTCAGCCCGCCCCGCAGTGGGGGCGCGGCCAGCGACGCCTGGTGCAGCGTCTCGTAGGCCGCGCGTTCCGTGGGGGTACCGAGGTCGCGCCTGTTCCGCCTGATGTACCGCCAGGCGGCGAACAGCACGACGGCGATCGCCACCACGATGGCCGCCACCGCAGCGAACTCCCGCATGGGTCGACGGTACGCGCTGCGCCCTGGCAGCCGCACGTCAGTCGACAAGCACGAGCGGCACCTGCTCGGTGCGGCCCACCAACCTGCCTGGCACCCGCCACAGCCGCGCGGTGCCGCGCTGCCAGGCGAACAGCCGCACGTGGTCGCCGTAGTTGGTCGCAAGCACGAGCCACTCGCCGTCCGCGGCGAACGTCAACCCGACGGACGACTTCGCGGCGAACTGCAGGTGCGGCACGATCTCCAGGTCCCCGGTGTCGAGGTCGAGCACGGCGACGCTCGTCGGCGGCACCGGGTGACTGTGCACGTACCGCTGGCGTAGCAGGTCGCGGGCGAGCTGGAAGGCAGCGAACCGGCCGTCGGCACTCGACACGGCCTGCCCCGTCGGCGTCTGGTTGAACGGCAGCCGGTACGTCGAGCCGCCGGCGCCGTCGATCGGGGTGCGGTGGATCGTGCAGCGCCTGTCGGTGGGGTCGACACCCCGCACACCGGGCAGGAAGCGGCACGCCTCGCCGGTCCAGAGCACGAAGTCGGCACCGACGTGCAGCACGTGTCCCTTCGCGATCCGGTGCTCGATCCTGCCGGTGTCGGGGTCGAGCAGGACGATGCGCGGGCCTTCGTCGGACGAGAGGCGGGCGCTGCGCTGGCCGACGACCCCGGTGGCGGAGACGCCGAGCGGGAGCACCCGTCTCGGCAGCCGCACCGCGGTACCCCCGTCGACCGGACGGAGCACCGCGCGGCCGTTCGGGTCGTTCGGCAGGTCGACGCCCCACGCCCCGGCCGGGCCGGCGAGCACGTCGTCGACGCGGCCGGCCATACGTACGGCGTGGGCCACGCTACGGCCGGAGTAGCGCAGCACGGTCGTCTCGGTGCGGTCGCACGTGGTGCTGAGCGCGTAGACGTCGTCGCCACGCCGTTGCAGTGCGGACACCGGCCAGTCGGCGACCGTCGCACGGAGCCTGGAGTCGAGGCCGACGCGCACCAGCCGTTCGCCACCGACGAGCACGTGCCCACCGATCGGTCGGTCGAGTGCCTCGGCGGCCGCGATCGGCAACAAGACGTCGCCCCCTCTGGCAGTCGGCCACTGCGGCCGGCTGTCGCCCGACCAGGTGCCCTGCGTGGGCGACCGGTCCGCCGCCGGCTCCCCGTCGGTCACCCGGGCGACCACCGCGTACCCGGCGAGGGCGAGCGCCACCAGCCCGACCAACGCGGGCAGCAGACGCCTACGCGGCCGCTGCGGCCCCTGTTCGACAATGTCGGGCTCGTCCATGTCCGGTCCCCGGGCGCGCGCTCACGCGCCCGTCCCGGTCAGTGTGCACCAGAACCGGTGAGTGCCCGACCCTCAAGCTCGACGAACCGCTCCTCCGCCTCCGGCTCCCTGGACGTGACCGACCCGAGCCAGCCGAGGAAGAACCCGGCCGGGATCGACACGATGCCCGGGTTCGCCAGCGGGAACAGCGCGAAGTCCGCCTGCGGGAACATCGCCGTCTCCGCGCCCGACACCGTCGGCGAGAACACCACGAGCACCACGCACACGATCAGTCCGCCGTAGATGCTCCACACCGCACCGCGGGTGTTGAACCGCCGCCAGAACAGGCTGTAGACAATGCACGGCAGGTTCGCCGACGCCGCCACCGCGAACGCCAGCGCGACCAGGAACGCGACGTTCAACGTCTGCGTGAACAGCGCCAGCACGATCGAGACGCCGCCGATGACCAGAGCGGCCACCCGCGCCACGACGATCTCCTGCCGTTCGGTCGTACGTCCGCGCCTGATCACGTTGGCCCACAGGTCGTGCGCGAACGAGGCGGACGACGTCAGGGTGAGGCCGGCGACCACGGCAAGGATGGTCGCGAACGCCACCGCGGAGATCAGGGCGAGCAGCAGCGACCCACCGAGCGAGCCCTGGCCGCCGCCGACCACCTCGGCGAGCAGCGGCGAGGCGAGGTTGCCTGCCGCGTCGAGGTTGTCCTTGTTGACCAGCGCCGCGGCGCCGAAGCCGAGCGCGAGCGTCATCAGGTAGAACGCACCGATCAGGCCGATCGCCCAGACCACCGACTTCCGGGCGGCCTTGGAGCTCGGCACGGTGTAGAACCGCATCAGGATGTGTGGCAGGCCGGCCGTGCCGAGCACGAGCGCGAGACCGAGGCTGAGGAAGTCGATCTTCGACACCGAGCTGATGCCGTACTTCAGGCCCGGCTCGATGAACGCCGAACCCTGCCCGCTCTTCGCCGCCGCCTCGCCGAGCATGGCGGACAGGTTGAACTTGAAGTGGGCGAGCACGAGGATCGCGATCAGCAGCGTGCCGATCATCAGCAGCACGGCCTTGACGATCTGCACCCAGGTCGTCGCCTTCATCCCGCCGACGGTGACGTACAGGATCATCAGCAGCCCGACGAAGACGATCGTCAGGTTCTTCGCCACCGGGCTCTCCGCACCGATGAGCAGGCCGACGAGCGCGCCGGCACCTGTCATCTGCGCGAGCAGGTAGAAGATCGAGACGACGATCGTCGACGTACCGGCCGCCGTACGTACCGGCCGCTGCTTCATCCGGAACGACAGCACGTCGCCCATGGTGTAGCGGCCGGAGTTGCGCAGCAGCTCGGCGACGAGCAGCAACGCCACCAGCCAGGCGACGAGGAACCCGATCGAGTAGAGGAACCCGTCGTAGCCGGAGAGCGCGATGATCCCCGAGATGCCGAGGAACGACGCCGCGGACATGTAGTCGCCCGAGATGGCCATGCCGTTCTGGAACCCGGAGAACGCCCGGCCACCGGCATAGAAGTCGGTAGCGGTGTGAGTGTGCCGGCCGGCCCAGTACGTGATGCCCAACGTGCCCACGACGACCGCGGCGAAGAGTACGAAGGTCAGTGCTTGGCTGCTCATGCGCCACCTGCTCCCGCTCGGCTACCGACCTCGGCGTCGAAGCTGTTCTTCAGCCGCTCCGCCAGCGGGTCGAAGTCGCGGCCCGCCTTGCGCGCATAGAGCCACGCGATGAGGAACGTGGACACGAACTGCAGCAGCCCGAAGATGAGCGCGATGTTCACGTTCCCCACGACCTTGATGGCCATGAAGTCGTGGAAGTAGTTGGCCGCGATGACGTACATGCCGTACCAGACCAGGAAGAGGACGGTAGCCGGGAAGACGAACCGCCGGAACCGGCGCCTCAACTCGACGAAGTCGTCGCTCGCGTGCAACCGGTCGTAGGCCGCCCGTACGGCGGCGTCGTCGGGTTCGTAACCCTCCGCCGTTGTCTGTCCATCTGCCATGGCAGCTCCCGTGCTGACTGCGTTGTCCTCGGGGGTCGACGGCGCACGCGTGCGCGCCGCGACGAAGATGACACAGCCGCTCAGCCCGAGTCACGGACGCGCGGGCGAGGCAGCGCCGGTACGACCGACGGGCCGACCGCTCGTCGACACACGCCGACCGCTCGTCGCGGTCGCCGTACAGCGAACGCCCGCAGGAACACGCCCGGCGCCGCAGACGCTCCGCTCACCGCAGCGCTCGGCAGCCTGTCACGCTGGCTGGCCAGATCCTTACGAATATCGACCATCAGGCCACTGGCCGTCCGCCGCTCGTCTCACCGAGGATGGAGCGTGTGACGCAGGCTTCCCCGCCCCAAACCACCGCACCCCGACCGCCATCCCGGCGCATCCACCGCGCCTGGGCCGTAGCTGCCGTCGCGTTCCTCGCGATCGTCGGCGCGGCCGCCTTCCGTGCGACGCCGAGCCTGTTCATCGACCCGCTGCACCAGGAGTTCGGCTGGTCCCGCGCGACGATCTCGTCCGCGGTCACCATCAACCTCGTGCTGTACGGCCTGACCTCGCCGTTCGCCGCCGCGCTGATGGAGCGGTTCGGCATCCGCAAGGTGGTCACCTGCGCGCTGAGCCTGATCGCCGTCGGCAGCGGCGTCACGGTGTTCATGACGGCCAGCTGGCAGCTGGTGATGTGCTGGGGCTTCCTCGTCGGCCTCGGGACCGGCTCGATGGCGCTCGCGTTCGCCGCGACCATCACCGGCCGGTGGTTCGTGAAGCGGCAGGGCCTGGTCACCGGCATCCTCACCGCGGGCGGCGCGACCGGGCAGCTGGTCTTCCTCCCGGTGCTCGCCGTGCTGATCAAGAACTACGACTGGCGCATCGCGGCACTGACCGTCTCCATCGCCTCGCTGACCGTGGTGCCGCTGGTCATCTGGGTGATCCGCGACCGGCCGTCGGACGTCGGCACGACGGCGTACGGGGCGGAGCCGACAGACGATCAGGTGACCGGACCCGACCCGCTGCAG
Source organism: Streptosporangiales bacterium (assembly GCA_009379825.1). Classification (NCBI taxonomy): domain Bacteria; kingdom Bacillati; phylum Actinomycetota; class Actinomycetes; order Streptosporangiales; species Streptosporangiales bacterium. The sequence goes on along the minus strand of WHTA01000087.1, from coordinate 3,703 downwards.
AAGGGCGCGGGGAGCCGCGCACTCGGCGCGCTGTTCTCGGCCGCGCGCACCCGGGCGTTCTGGCTGCTCGCCGGCACCTTCGCCATCTGCGGTGCGAGCACGAACGGCCTGGTGAGCACGCACTTCGTCCCGGCCGCCCACGACCACGGCATGCCGGTGACGACGGCCGCGTCGCTGCTGGCGGTCATCGGGATCTTCGACATCGCCGGCACGATCTTCTCCGGTTGGCTGACCGACCGGTTCGACCCGCGCAAGCTGCTCGGCGTCTACTACGCGCTGCGCGGCATCTCGCTGCTGTTCCTGCCGATGCTGCTCAGCGACTCGGTGCACCCGCCGATGCTGTTCTTCATCGTCTTCTACGGCCTGGACTGGGTGGCCACGGTACCGCCGACGGTCGCCCTGTGCCGCAAGCACTTCGGCGCGGACGGCCCGATCGTCTTCGGCTGGGTACTCGCCTCGCACCAGGTGGGCGCCGGCTTGATCGCGTTCGGCGCGGGACTGATCCGCGACCACAACGGCTCGTACGACCACGCCTGGCACCTCGCCGGCGCGCTCTGCGCGATCGCGGCCGTGATGTCGCTGCTGATCCGGCGCCGACGTAATGTCGCAACCTGACACCCGGGCTTGAACACCGGTGCGCCATGCTGGTGATATGCCTAGGTGGACGCCGACGACGACGCGAGGGAGCGGCCGTGAGCTCTGAAGCACTCTCCAACCTGATGCACGAAGAACGCCGGTTCGCGCCACCGGCCGAGTTGGCGGCCAACGCCAACGTCGGCGAGGACGTCTACGCCAAGGCCAGTGCGGACCGCGAGGCCTGGTGGGCCGAGCAGGCAGAAGGGCTCACCTGGACGCAGCGGTGGAACACCGTGCTCGAGTGGAACGCCCCGTTCGCCAAGTGGTTCGTGGGCGGCAAGCTGAACGCGGCGTACAACTGCGTCGACCGGCACGTGGAGGCCGGCAACGGCGACCGGGTCGCCTACTACTGGGAGGGCGAGCCCGGCGACAAGCGCACCATCACCTACGCCGACCTGCACCGCGAGGTCTGCCAGGCGGCCAACGCCCTGCTCGAGCTCGGCGTGCAGACCGGCGACCGGGTGGCGATCTACCTGCCGATGATCCCGGAGACCGTCGTGGCCATGCTGGCCTGCGCGCGGATCGGCGCACCGCACACCGTGGTGTTCGGCGGGTTCTCCGCCGAGGCGCTCTCGAGCCGCATCCAGGACTGTGACGCGCGCGTCGTCATCACCGCGGACGGCGGCTACCGGCGCGGGGCGCCCAGCGCGTTGAAGCCGAACGTGGACGCCGCGCTGGAGAGCTGCCCGGACGTCCGCAACGTGCTCGTCGTGAGGCGCACCGAGCAGGACGTCGCCTGGACCGAGGGCCGCGACCTGTGGTGGCACGCCGTGGTCGCGAAGCAGAGCGACAAGCACACCCCGGAGGGCTTCGACGCCGAGCACCCGCTGTACGTCATGTACACCAGCGGCACGACCGGCAAGCCGAAGGGGATCCTGCACACCACCGGCGGCTACCTCACCCAGTGCGCGTGGAGCCACTGGGCGGTCTTCGACCTGAAGGCCGAGACCGACGTGTTCTGGACCGCGGCCGACATCGGCTGGGTCACCGGGCACAGCTACATCGTCTACGGGCCGCTGGCCAACGGTGCGACGTCGGTGATGTACGAGGGCACGCCGGACACCCCGCACAAGGGACGCTGGTGGGAGATCGTGGACCGGTACGAGGTCACCATCCTCTACACCGCGCCGACGACCATCCGGACGTTCATGAAGTGGGGCGCGGACGTACCCGCGGACTACGACCTGTCCTCACTGCGCCTGCTCGGCAGCGTCGGGGAGCCGATCAACCCGGAGGCGTACATCTGGTACCGACAGCACATCGGCAGTGACAAGTGCCCGGTGATGGACACCTGGTGGCAGACCGAGACCGGCGGGCAGATGATCAGCCCGCTGCCCGGCGTGACGCACGGCAAGCCGGGCGCGGCGATGAAGGGCCTGCCAGGCATCAACGTGGACGTGGTCGACGACCAGGGCCAGTCGGTGCCGAACGGCTCCGGCGGCTACCTGGTCGTCACGCAGCCATGGCCGGGGATGCTGCGCACCCTCTGGGGTGACGACGAACGGTACGTGCAGACGTACTGGTCGCGCTTCGACGGCGTCTACTTCGCCGGCGACGGCGCGAAGAAGGACGAAGACGGCGACCTGTGGCTGCTCGGCCGGGTGGACGACGTGATGAACGTGTCCGGCCACCGGCTGTCGACCACGGAGATCGAGTCCGCGCTGGTGTCGCACGAGTCGGTCGCCGAGGCGGCCGTCGTGGGCGCCGCCGACCCGACCACCGGGCAGGGCATCGTCGCGTTCGTGATCCCGCGCGGCGCGGCGGCGGCGGACGTGGCGGGCGACGAGTTCGTCAAGGAGCTGCGCGACCACGTCGCCACCTCCATCGGCCCGATCGCCAAGCCGCGGCAGATCCTCGTGGTGCCCGAGCTGCCCAAGACCCGCTCGGGCAAGATCATGCGCCGACTGCTGCGCGACGTCGCAGAGAACCGCGCGATGGGCGACGTCACCACCCTGCAGGACAGCAGCGTGATGAACCAGATCGCCGACATGCTGCCCAACGCCAAGGGCGACGACTGACCGCTTAAACCGACGCAGAGCGGGGCCACGACACCACGTCGTGGCCCCGCTTCGTTCGTCAGGGGGTTGTCAGGGGCCTGTGAGTGGTGCGCGCGGGCAGGTACGGCGACGCTCGTGGTGACTGTTCGCCTGAGGAGGCCGGCATGACCATGCTCGACACCGAAGCAGACCGTGCGTTGAAGACGAAGCACCGGGCGATGTGGGCGCTCGGCGACTATCCGGCGGTAGCCAGCGAGCTCATCCCCACCCTCGGGCCGGTGCTCGTCGAGGCGTGCGGTGTGCGGCCGGGCGACCGGGTACTCGACGTCGCCGCCGGAACGGGCAACGTAGCCGTCCCCGCCGCAGTCGCCGGGGCGACCGTCGTGGCCAGCGACCTGACACCAGAACTGTTCGAGGCCGGCAAGCGGTATGCCGCAGTAAGGGGCACGCACGTCGAATGGCGGGAGGGTGACGCCGAAGCGCTGCCGTTCGACGACGACGAGTTCGACGCCGTGCTGTCATGCGTCGGGGTCATGTTCGCTCCGCATCACCAGGCGGCCGCGGACGAACTCATCCGGGTCTGCCGTCCTGGCGGCACCATCGGCCTGCTGAACTGGACGCCGGGCGGGTTCATCGGCCAGATGTTCGCGGCCATGAAGCCCTACGTGGCACCGCCACCACCGGGCGCGCAACCCCCGCCCCTGTGGGGCAGCGAGGACCACGTGCGCGCGCTCCTCGGCGACCGCGTGACCGACGTCGAGACACGGCAGCAGACGGTGACGATCGACCGGTTCGCGACGCCCGAAGACTTCCGCGACTTCTTCAAGACCAACTACGGGCCCACCATCGCCGCGTTCCGCGGCATCGCCGACGAGCCCGTCAGGGTCGCCGCGCTCGACGACGAGCTCGCCGACCTCGCCAGGCGCCACCCCGAGTTCCGCAGTTGGTGGGCATGCGCGGGCTGTCTGAACAGGGTTTGTGCTGGTAGCGGCGTTGCGTGTCGTCCGGGATCCTGAAATAGTGTGGGCACACAACTTGGCGTGTCGAGCTTGATGATGCTGCTTGTTGCT
>WHTA01000086.1 GCA_009379825.1 Streptosporangiales bacterium | reverse complement strand
CCACGTGATCGTCGACCACCACATACAGTGCTGTCAGGAGGGTGTTCAGTTCTTTGGTCACACATCGATCTTGAACACCCTCCGCCCCACGTCTCCGCAGCCGCGCCGACCACACCCTTCAAGGAATCACTCATCTAGGAGTCCGGCGGCCGCTCGGCACGGCGTTGTCTGCGGTACTCGCGGTAGGTGAGGGCGACGATTGCCGTGTCGAAGAGGGTCAGGGCGATGAGCCCGATGGTGGGTCCAAGCGCGATCCGGTAGAGCTGGTAGCCGATGAACGTCAGCAGGAAGACGATCATCAGCGGGTAGGCCCACAGCTTGTTGCGCAGCAGCGCGAGGACCAGCGCGACCTTGGCGACACCGTGGAGGAGGAGGTATGCGGCCGCGAACGTCACCGCAGAACCCGTCAGTCCCTGTGCGGTGTGGAGCAGGTGCGTCGCGATGAAGTCGTTCGGGTCCTCGGACAGCTCGTGCTGGGTGAGCGCCGCGACGACGTGGTGGATCGCCTCGGGTGTGGTGAACAGCAGCAAGAAGCCACCGACGACCTCGAGTGCCCCGTCGAGTCCCTTGAGGACGATGCCGATCTCGAAGGCGCGGTCGAGCAGATCCTTCGGGCGGAACCAGGCGCGGGTCGTTGGGTGCGCTCTCTCCACTACCTCACGGTACGCACCGTACCTGGGAGCCGGCTCACAGCAGCAGGTTGACGTCGCCGAACTCGTGCCAGAGGTAGTCGTGGGCTAGCGCTTCGCGGTAGGTGCGTCTGAGCACGCCGCGGCCGGCGATGGCGGCCAGCATGTCCAGGTGCGACGCGCGCGGCTCGTGAAAGCCGGTCAGCAGGCCGTCGACGGCGCGTACGCCGCGGTCCGCGGTGACCACCAGGTTGGTCCAGCCGGCTCCCGGGGTGAGCCGGCCGTACGGGTCGGTGACCGTCTCAAGTGCGCGCACGACCGTGGTGCCCACGGCGATCACCTTGTTGCCCGCCGCGCGCGCGGTGGCGACGGCACGCGCGGTCGACGCCGGCACCTCGTACCATTCCGGGTACGGTCGCTCGCCGGCCTCCGGCGAGGCAACCCCGGTGTGCAGCGTGATCGGCGTGACGAGGACGCCACGGTTCACCAGCCGCACCACCAGCTCGGGCGTGAACGGCCGGGCGGCGCTCGGCATCTCCGCGCTGCCAGGCACGCTGGCGAACACCGTCTGGTACGCCTCGATCGGCCACGCGTCGCGTACGTACCCGTACCTGATCGGCCGGCCGTGCACTGCGAGGTAACCGACGATGTCGGGCACGTCCACGCTCGCGACCCAGAGCCGGCCGCGGGTGTACGGCGCGAGCAGCCGCAGGGTGGCGCCACCTGGCAGCTCGTGGGTGTCGTCCACCCGGCCGTACGGGTAGCGCTCGCCCGCCCGACGCAGCTCGACCACGTGCGTGCCGTCGTCCGCTCGGGTGGAGAAGTGCACGGTCAGGCCGTCGAGCGTGTCGACCGCAGCGGGCAGCGTGGTCGAGACGTTCACCACCAGCACGTCCCCTGGGGCGAGCAGCGAGGGCAGCTCGGTGAAGTGGTGGTGGCTGACCACCCCGGAGCCGATGCCGCTGGTGAGCAGCCGCACGTCGTCGCGGCCGCAGCCGCGCACCTCCGCGGGCTCGCGGGCCTCGAGCGCCTCGGGGAGCTCGAAGTCGAAGCGCGCGGACGGTTCGAGCTGCGCTACGGCACTCATAGCGCCACCGGCTGGAAGTCCGTGGCCCGGTACCGGCCGCTCGCCGGGTGTTGCGCGACCAGCCGCACGAACGCGGGCGCGATGCTCTCCGGCAGCGGGCGGTCGGAGATGTCCTCGTCCGGGAACGCCTCCTGGTGCATCTGCGTGCGCATGTCGCCTGGGTCGACCCACCACACCCGGACGGCCGGCTCCTCGGCGGCGAGGATGGCCGAGGCGTGCTCGAGCGCCGCCTTCGTGGACGCGTAGCCGCCCCAGCCCTCGTACGGCTCGACCGCCGCGTCCGACGTCACGTTGACGACCGCGCCGGCCGACGCGCGTAGCACCGGCAGGGCGCGTTGGGTGAGGGTCCAAGGCGCGATCAGGTTCGCCTCCACGACGGCGCGCAGGGCGTCGACGGGGTAGTCGGCCACGGCAGGCTGCGGGCTCGGGCCGAGCGCCCCGGCGTTGTTGACGAGCAGCCGGAGCGTGCCGATGCCGGTCGCCGTCGTCACCAAGCGCGCCTGGTGCGTCGGTTCGGTGATGTCCCCGGGAACGACGGTGACGCCCGCAATGCCGCGCACGGCGGCGGTGAGCTTCTGCTCGTCGCGTCCGTCGACGACGACCTGCCAGCCGGCGCCGGCGAGCGCCTCGGCGAGGGCCCGCCCGAGTCCGCGCGACGCCCCCGTGACGATCGCTACCTGGTTGGTGTTCGTTGTGTCGCTCATGCCGGCAGTCTCCGTCGGTGTACGGCTCCTGCCACCGGTCCGCGGACCCGGCAACGGCTCGGTCCTTCGACCTAGGCCCGTCGCCCGATCCCGGCGACGCGTCCGTGCGGGTACCGTCAGCAGTATGGAGCTACCAGCGGACGGCCGGGTCTCCGAACTGCATGCGCTCAGCTCGGCGGTGCTCGCGCTGAACCGCCACCTCGAGGTGCGCGAGGTGCTGCAGATGGTGGTGTCGTCCGCGCGCTGCCTGGTGGGTGCGAACTACGCCGCTCTCGGCATCCCGGACGACGAGGGCTCGTTCGGCGAGTTCGTCGCCGACGGGGTCACCGACGAGGAGTGGGAGGCGATCGGCCCGCTGCCGCGGCAGCACGGGTTGCTCGGCGTGCTGCTCACCCGTCCAGACCCGCTGCGGCTGGACGACATCCGCAGGCACCAGAGCTTCGGCGGCTGGCCGAAGGCACACCCGAAGCTGAAGGACTTCCTCGGCATGCCGATCGTTGCCGACGACGAGATCGTCGGCGCGATCTTCCTCGCGAACAAGGAGCGGCCAGGCGGCTTCACCCGCGACGACGAGGAACTGCTCCGGGTGTTCGCCGCGCACGCGGCGATCGCACTGACCAACGCACGGCTGTACGAGCGCAACCGTGAGCTGTCCGTCGTCGAGGAACGCCACCGGCTCGCCCGCGACCTGCACGACGCCGTCTCGCAGAAGCTGTTCTCGCTGCGCCTGTCCGCCAGCGCACTGAGCACCCTGCTGGAGAAGGAGCCCGACCGCGCTCACGGCGAGCTGCGGCGCATCCAGGAGCTCACATCGGAAGCGGTCGGCGAGCTCAGGTCGGTGATCTGGCAGCTGCGGCCCGCGCAGCTCGAGGACGACGGTCTGGTCGCCGTGCTGAAGCAGCACGTGCGGCTGCTCGACCGGATCCACGAGCCGGAAATCGAGTGGCGCACGCCGTGCGTACCCCGGCTGAACGACGAGCGGGCCGCTGTCGTCGTGCGGATCGCGCAGGAGGCGTTGCACAACGCGTTGCGCCACGCCGAGCCGAAACACGTCACGGTGACGCTGTCGTGCCGTGACGAGGGCGGCGCGGTTCTCGAGGTCGCCGACGACGGCCGCGGCTTCGACGTGGACGAGACCGAGCGCACCTCGCGGCGGCTCGGCCTCGGGTCGATGCGCGAGCGCGCGCAGGACGCCGGCGGGGAGTTCAGCATCAGCTCGCGCCCGGGCAACGGGACGACCGTACGGCTGGAATTGCCAGATGGCTGACCAGATCAGGGTTCTCGTCGTCGACGACCATCCGGTCGTACGGCAGGGACTGCGGATGTTCCTCGACCTGCAGGACGACATCGAGGTGGTCGGCGAGGCGGCCGACGGGGCTGCGGCGATCGACGCGGTCAGTGAGCTCGGCCCGGACGTGGTGCTGCTCGACCTGAAGATGCCCGGCGTCGACGGCGTGGAGACGCTGCGGATGCTGCGCGAACGCGACGAGACGCCGAAGGTGCTCGTCGTCACGAGCTTCACCGACCCGTCCGCGGTCGTCCCGGCGATCCGTGCGGGTGCGGCCGGCTACGTCTACAAGGACGTTGCACCTGAGGCGCTCGCCGCGGGCATCAGGTCGGTGCACGCCGGGCACTCACTCCTCGCACCCGAGGTGACGGCACTGCTCGCCGCGGGTGAGGAGCGTGATCCTGGGTTGAGCGTACTCACGGCGCGTGAACGCGAGGTGCTCGCCGAGTTGGCGCGTGGTCGCTCGAACCGCGAGATCGCGCGGGCCTTCCGGCTGGCGGAGAAGACCGTGAAGACGCACGTCTCCAACGTGCTGATGAAGCTCGGCGTCGCCGACCGCACCCAGGCCGCCCTCTACGCGCAACGCCACGGCCTCGGCGACAACTGACGCCGAGGCCGTGCCTGGTGGCTCAGCAGCCGCACGGGCGTAGCGATCGACGCAGGGCCAGCAGCCAGTTGGTGCTGCCCTGCTTGCGGGCGGACTCACGCAGCGATCTGCAGGCTGTGCGGAAGTCCGTAGCGTGCTTGCGGAGCTCGGCCAACCGGTACTCGGTCTCATACGCGATCACGTAGTCGTACATCTCCGCCTCCTCGGGAACTCTGGCCCGATCCTCGTCGACGTGGCGCGCAAGCACATCGGCCGGCAGCCGCGCCGGTGCTCGGTCGTTGGCCCTAGGCCCGGCGGCGGAAAATCCGTTGCCGTCGGCGGTCGTTCTCCGTACGGTCGTCGTCTGCCATGAAAGCGCTTCCCCTGCCGGATCCCGGCCACGCCGATGTGCGCTCCCCGGCCAGGTTCTTGGCCTGGGTCGCACGTCGACAGGCGGCTACCCTGGTCGGCGGATCAGCGTTCGGGATCGTCTGGATGGTGGCGCAGGCGGCGATGCCCGCGGTCGTCGGGCGCGGCGTCGACGACGGTGTGGCTGCGCGCGACACGTGGGCGCTTGCGGGCTGGGGTGCGGTGCTGCTCGGCGTCGGCTGCGTGCAGGCCGCGGCGGGCATCGCCAGGCACAGGTACGCGGTGACGAACTGGCTGACCGCCGCGTATCGCACGGTGCAGCTGGTGGTCAGGCACGCGACCGGGCTCGGTTCCACGCTGCCGAAGCGGGTGGCCGCCGGCGAGGTCGTCAGCATCGGTGCGACGGACATCTCGTACGTGGGCAACGCGATGGAGGTGACCGGCCGGCTCGCCGGCGCTGTCGTGTCGTTCGTCGTGGTGGCGGTCGTGCTGCTGCAGTCGTCGGTGACACTCGGCCTGGTGGTGCTGATCGGCATGCCGCTGCTCGTGGCGGCGCTCGGCCTCATCCTGCGGCCGCTGCACGACCGGCAGGCGGTGCAGCGGGGAGCTCGGCGGCAAGCTGAACACCCTGGCTACCGACATCGTCACCGGACTGCGGGTGCTGCGCGGCATCGGCGGTGAGGAGACCTTCGCCGCGCGCTACGTGGCAGGGTCGCAGCGCGTGCGCGACTCGGGCGTACGGGTCGCGCGGGTGCACTCGGTGCTCGACGCACTGCAGGTGCTGCTGCCTGGCGTGTTCGTCGTGTTCGTCACCTGGCTCGGCGCCAGGTTCGCGATGGCCGGCACCATCAGCCCGGGTGAGCTGGTGGCGTTCTACGGGTACGCGGCGTTCCTCGTGATGCCGTTGACCACGGCGACGGAGGCCGTGCACAAGGTCACCAGGGCGCTGGTCGCGTCCCGTCGGGTGATCGCCATCCTGCGGATCGAGCCCGAGGTGGTCGATCGCGGCGGCGACGCTCCCGTGGGCCCGGCGACGCTGCACGACGAGGAGTCTGGGTTGTCGGTGCCGCCGGCGACGCTGACGGCCGTGGCATGTGCCGATCCCGCCGACGGCGTGCTGCTCGCCGACCGGCTCGGTAGGTACGTCGACGGCCGCGTGGCGTGGGGCGGTATCCCACTCGCCGAGGTGTCGCTCACCGAGGTGCGGCGCAGGATCGTCGTCAACCACGCGGAGAGCCAACTGTTCACCGGTGTGCTGCGCACCGAGCTCGACACCGCGGGCACCGCCACCGACGCCGAGCTCGACGCCGCCCTGCACACCGCATCCGCGGCCGACGTGCTCGAGGCACTGCCCGCCGGGCTGGACGCGGAGGTGGAGGAGCGCGGCCGGTCGTTCTCCGGTGGCCAGCGGCAGCGGTTGGTGCTCGCCCGCGCGTTGCTCGCCGATCCCGAGGTGTTGGTGCTCGTCGAACCGACGTCCGCGGTCGACGCCCACACGGAGGCGCGGATCGCCGAACGCATCGGGTCCGCACGGGCCGGGCGCACCACGGTGCTCGTCACGACCAGCCCGCTGGTGCTCGACCGCGCCGACCGCGTGGTGTTCGTCGCGGACGGCCGGGTCGCCGCGGTCGGTGCGCACCGTGACCTGCTGACGGCGTCGGTGGAGTACCGCCGGGTGGTCACGAGGGACGAGGACGAAGTGGAGACGGAGGAGGTCGCGTGAGCGCCAGGCTCCCGGTCGCCGACGCGGCCGAGGTGCGGCGGTACGCCGGCGAGCTGATGCGGAGGCACCCGCGTCAGCTGCTGGCGACCGTCGTGCTGCACGCGTTCGCGGCGACCACCGGGCTCGCCGGCCCGTACCTGCTCGGCCGGTTGGTCGAGGGCGTGGTGACGGGTACGGCGCCGGTGCGCGTCGACCTGTTCGCCGTGCTGCTCGCCGTGTTCCTGTTGCTGCAGACGCTGCTGACGCAGCGGGCCAGGTACTACTCGCTCGTCTTCGGCGAGCGGGTGATGGCCGAGCTGCGCGAGGACTTCGTGTCCGGTGCGCTCGCGCTGCCGCTCGGCACGATCGAGCGCGCCGGCACAGGTGACCTGACCACCAGGTCGTCGCGCGACATCGAGTCGCTCGCCCGCAGCGTCAGGTACGCCGTGCCTGAGACGTTGATCGCCATCGTCACGGTGTTGTTCACCGTGGTCGCCCTGGTGCTCGTCGGCCCGCTGGTGGCGCTGCCGTGCGTGTTATGCGTCCCGCTGCTGTGGGCCAGCACGCGCTGGTACCTGAAGCGGGCGCCCGCCGGCTACCTGCGCGAGGACGCGTCGTACGCGGAGATGAACGCCAGCCTCGCGGAGACCGTCGACGGCGCGCGCACCACCGAGGCGCTCGGCCTGCAGCAGCGGCGCATCGACCGCACCGACGACGATGTGCGCAACTCGTACGCCGCGGAGCGGTACACGCTGTGGCTGCGTACGGTCTGGTTCCCCTCGGTGGAGATCGCGTACCTCATCCCCGTGGTCAGCACGCTGGTCATCGGCGGTCTGCTCTACGCGCAGGACTGGGCGACCATCGCCCAGGTGACCACGGCGACGCTGTACGCACAGCAGCTGATCGACCCGGTCGACCGGTTGATCTCCTGGCTGGACGAGTTCCAGGTCGGTGCGGCGTCGCTGGCGCGGCTGCTCGGCGTGCGCGTGGTGGCCGACGACCGGGAGGTCGCCGGCCGGCGGCCGGGAGGCACCGAGGTGGCCGCGCGGGACGTGCGGTTCTCGTACACCGAAGGGCACGACGTGCTGCACGGCGTAGACCTCGACATCACCGACGGCGAGCGGCTCGCGATGGTCGGGCCGAGCGGTGCCGGCAAGTCGACCCTGGGCCGGTTGCTCGCGGGCATCCACCCGCCGGGGTCGGGGAAGGTGACCGTCGGCGGTGTCGGCCTCACCGAGCTGCCGCTGCCTGACCTGCGGCGGCAGGTCGCGCTCGTCACCCAGGAGCACCACGTCTTTGTCGGCACCGTACGCGACAACCTGGTGATGGCCAGCCCGCACGCGACCGACGACCAGGTGTGCAGGGCGCTGTGCGCCGTCGACGCGCTGCCCTGGGCGGAGGCACTGGCGGACGGGATGGACACCGAGGTGGGTTCTGGCGGGCACACGCTCACGGCGGCGCAGGCGCAGCAGCTGGCACTGGCGAGGCTGGTACTCGCCGACCCGCACACCCTCGTGCTCGACGAGGCGACGTCGTTGATCGACCCGCGCGCAGCGAGGCACCTGGAGCGCTCGCTCGCGGCGGTGCTCGACGGGCGCACGGTGGTGGCGATCGCGCACCGGCTGCAGACCGCACACGACGCCGACCGGGTGGCGGTCGTGGAAGACGGCCGGATCACCGAGCTCGGCAGCCACGACGACCTGGTCGCCGCCGGCGGCCCGTACGCCGCGCTCTGGCAGTCCTGGCACGGCTAGTTCCTCGCGGGCCGCAACGGCACCACGAGCGGTTCGGCGTCTTCTACGCTGATCGGGCGCGGATCGAGCCAGTGAAGGGCGGCGATGGACGAGGCCTACCGCGAGACGACGTCGTGGCCGAACATGTACGGCAGCTGGACCTACGCGGCGCTGTGGCGGACCGGGCTCGGCTGACACCGGTCGGAGAGCGGGTCTCGTCCAGGGATGGCCGCCCGCGCTGGGACGGTGACGTGCGTCCCGTCGTCGAGACGCACAGCGCTCCCCGGAGCACTGCCCGCGGGTCCGACCAGCTGCCGGACGGGGACTGGCTGCTTGCGGTGATGTCGGAGAACCCGGGCATGAGCGACGCCCCTCCGCACGCGTTCACCGCGTGTGGCCAGGTGCGGTCCGGCGAACCGGCGCCTGTCGTGGAACGGCTGCATCAGGAGCGGCGAGAGCATCCGCTGCGGGGCCTGCGGGGGATTCCCGCGGCGCAGCGAGCGGACGGCCCGCGCCGGGCTCAGGAAGGTTTCGGCCCGCTGGACAGCGAGTCCACCTGGCGTTACGCGGCGGTGTACACCGCCGCCAACGATGTCCTGCGGTACACGCCGGTCGGCGACCGAGCGCGTGTCGGGGACGCCGAGCCGCGGTGGACGGCGACGTCCATCCGGTAGCGCACACCCCGCGGGGCATCGACCCGCGGAAAGCGCCGAAGCAGCCGGCGTGGGAGTCCGACCAGCTCCCGACCGGCCGATGGGTGCTCGGGGCGGCGTACGAACACCACCCGATCGACGCCCAGCGCCATACCTTCGTGGTCTGCGGGTCTCCGCGTTCCGACGACTCGCGGGGCGTGGTGGCGGACCTGCATCGGCAGGTCGAGCAGGGCAAGCTCAGGCCGAGCCGCGGGCTGGCTCGGGCCGAGCGGCCGACCGGGCGCGACCGGCCCACCGACCGCAGGGAGGGTGGACACTCGTCACCCGGATACCTCAGGTGAGGGCCGTGGTTCGCGCATGGCGGCGGCAGATGCGGTAGGGATGAGGCATGGAACTTCGCATCTTCACCGAACCGCAGCAGGGTGCCAGCTACGCGGACCTGCTCCGCCTCGCCGGCGCCACCGAGGAGCTCGGCTTCGACGGGTTCTTCCGCTCCGACCACTACCTGCACATGGGGGACGTCGACCCGCGGCCAGGGCCCACCGACGCGTGGCTCACTCTCGCCGGCCTGGCGCGCGAGACCAGCAGGATCCGGCTCGGCACCCTGGTGACGTCCGCGACGTTCCGCTACCCGGGGCCGCTCGCGATCCAGGTCGCCCAGGTCGACGAGATGAGCGGCGGCCGGGTGGAGCTGGGCCTCGGCGCCGGCTGGTTCGAGGCGGAGCACCGCGCGTACGCCATCCCGTACCCGGGGCTGAAGGAGCGGTTCGACCGGCTGGAGGAACAGCTCACGGTGATCCTCGGGCTGTGGGAGAACCCGCACGGCGAGACGTTCGGCTTCCGCGGGAGCTACTACGACGTCGCGGAGTCACCCGGCCTGCCGAAGCCGGCCCAGCGCCCGCACCCGCCGGTGATCGTCGGCGGCAAGGGCAGGAAGCGCACACCCGCGCTGGCCGCGGCCTACGCGGACGAGTTCAACGCGCCGTTCCTCACCGTCGCCGAGGCGAAGGAGTCGTACGCGCGGGTGCACGCCGCCTGCGGGCTGGCGAACCGGGAGCCTGCGACCATGCGGTACTCGATCGCGCTCCCCGTCTTCTGCGGCAGGACCGACGCCGACGTGGACCGCCGGCTGGCCGCCGTCGGGCGTAGCAGGGCGGACACGGGCGACACCGGGCTCGTGGGGTCGGCCGCGCAGGTGGTGGAGCGGATCGGCGAGTACGCGGCCGCGGGCGCGTCGCGGGTGTACCTGCAGACGCTCGACATCGCCGACCTCGACCACGTCGAGTACGTCGCCGCCGAGGTGCTGCGCCAGGTCGGCTAGCTCGGCAGCAGTCCGAGCCGCTGCAGGTCGGTGATCGGGTCGTTGATGTTGCACGAGCCGAACCCGTGGAACACCGCACGTACCGCCTTGCGTTCGTCGTCGGTCTGCGGCAGCGCGGCGAGCAGTGCGTCGGTGCGGGTCAGCTCGAGCGCATCCACGACCGCGCCCGACGACCCGTCCGAAAGCGCGGCGTGCACGGCGGCGAGCAGGTTGACGAAGCCGTGGTGCCAGCCGAGCGTCGGGTCCTGCCAACGTACGGCGTGGTGCAGCCCTGCCGTGCACTTGAACGGCAGCGACCGCTCGATGCAGGCGGTGATGAACGCGGCCACGCCGGCGGCCGGTGGCACGGTGCCGGCCGCGCCTCCGGTGCGCAGCTTCGCATACCTGCCGTGCTCGGCGAGCACGTCGAGCGCCTCCCGCCACCCTTCCTTGCGCGGCACCTCCACGTACGTGTCGACCACAGGCAGCAGCGCGACCAGCTCGCTCGAAGCTGTACGGATGTCCTTGGCGTCGGCCGGCAGGGCGACCTCGACGGCCTGCACGACCAGCCGGTGGGTGCGCGCGGCGAAGTCGAGCGCGGGCCCGATGCCCCGCGCGCCGGTGTCGGCGACCACGCCGACGGCCAGCCGGATGTCGTCGGCCAGGTCGGCGGCGCACTCGGGTAAGCGGGACGCCGGGCAGAGGAACCGGCCGAGCACGGCGACGGCGGACGTGCCGCTGTACCTGAGGTAACCGTCCACGGCACTCGGCATGGTTGCGTTCCCCGGCGGGAACACGGCGGCATCGTCGACGAGCGAGTCGAGGAGCATGGCGCAGACGCTAGCACCGGGCGTGCGCGTCTTGACGGGGCATGCTGCCGGTACGACGCTGGCCGGTAGGACGACGGGGAGGAGACGCCCATGCCGCACTACCGCGCCGTAGGTGAGCTGCCGCGCAAACGGCACCAGCTCTTCAGCAAGCCGGACGGGTCGCTGTACCACGAGGAGCTGATGGGCGAGGAGGGGTTCTCCTCCGACGCGTCGCTGCTCTACCACGTGAACCTGCCCACCGCGATCGTGAAGTCGGAGGCGGTGGACCGGCCGCAGGCGCTGGACGAGACGCAGCCGAACTATCCGCTGCTGCCGCGCGGCTACCAGACCCAGAACCTGCCCGTCGGCGGCGACGTCGTCGCCGGGCGGCAGCTGCTGTTCGCCAACGACGACATCAGGATCTCGTTCGTCGCGACGGACCAGTCGAACGAGCTCTACCGCAACGCGGTCGGCGACGAGATCCTCTACGTCCAGTCGGGGGCTGCGTGGTTCGAGAGCGTCTACGGCGCGATGGACGTCGCCGCCGGCGACTACGTCGTCGTCCCCGCCTCCACCACCTACCGGTTCTCGCCGCGAGGCGACGAGTCCGCCCGGGTGATGACGTTCGAGGCGAAGGGACACGTGCGGCCGCCCCGCAGGTACCTCTCGCAGTACGGGCAGCTGCTCGAGCACGCGCCGTACTCCGAGCGCGACTTCCGCGCGCCCACCGAGCCGCTGGTCGTCGACGGCGGCGAGACCCAGGTGCTGGTGCGGCACCGTGCCGGGCTGAGCCGGCTCACCTACGCCGGCCACCCGTTCGACGTGGTCGGCTGGGACGGCTACCTGTACCCGTACGCGTTCAACATCCACGACTTCGAGCCGATCGTGAAGCGCTTCCACGCGCCGCCGCCGGTGCACCAGACGTTCGAGGGGCCGAACTTCGTGGTGTGCTCGTTCTGCCCGCGCGCGCTCGACTTCGACGAGCGGGCGGTGCGGGTGCCGTACAACCATGCCAATGTCGACTCGGACGAGATGATGTTCTACGTCGGCGGCGACTACTCCGCGCGCAAGGGGTCAGGCATCGACATCGGGTCGATCTCGCTGCACCCCAGCGGTGTGACGCACGGGCCACAGCCGGGCAGCGTGGAGGCGTCGGTGGGCAAGCCGTCCACCGACGAGATGGCCGTCATGGTCGACACCTTCCGCCCGCTGCACCTCGGCCCGGCCGCCCGGGCCTGCGAGGACACCGAGTACGGCACGTCCTGGGCCAGGAACCAGCAATCCCGCGCCATGGGCGACGCCGGGCCTGGCCTCACCGCCTGAGGCTCTACCCTGGGGTAGGTGAGCTTGCGACTGTACGACACCGGTACCCGATCCGTGCGCGCCTTCGAGCCGCTCAACCCGCCCACGGTGACCCTGTACCTGTGCGGTGACACCGTCTACGCGCCGCCGCACATCGGGCACGCGCGGAACAAGGTCACCTTCGACGTGCTCGCCAGGTGGCTGGAGTTCAGCGGGTACGACGTCGTCTTCGCCCGCAACATCACCGACATCGACGACAAGATCATCCGGCTGGCCGCCGAGGAGGGCGTGCCCTGGTGGCGGGTCGGGCAGCGCAATATCGACGCCATGCGCCGCGCGTACGACCTGCTCGGCCTGCGCGCGCCGACCGTCGAGCCGCTGGCCACCGGCCACATCACGCAGATGATCGAGCTGATGCAGCGGCTGATCGACAACGGGCACGCGTACGCCAGCGGCGGTGACGTGTACTTCGACGTGCGCTCGCTGCCGGAGTACGGCGGGCTGTCCGGGCAGCGGCTGGACGAGATGTCGGAGACGGAGAAGACCGACCCGGAGCGGCCGAAGCGCAACCCGCTCGACTTCACGCTCTGGAAGGGCTCCCGGCCGGGCGAGCCGGCGTGGCCGACGCCCTGGGGGCCCGGCCGGCCGGGGTGGCACCTGGAGTGCTCCGCCATGGTCACCACGTACCTGGGGCCGGAGTTCGACATCCACGGCGGCGGCAACGACCTGATCTTCCCGCACCACGAGAACGAGCTCGCGCAGTCGCGTGGCGCCGGTGACGGGTTCGCCAGGTACTGGCTGCACAACGGGATGCTCAACCTGGGCGCGCGGAAGATGAGCAAGTCGCTCGGCAACACCATCCTGCTCACCGAGCTGGCCAAGCGGTGGCGCCCGGTGGAGCTGCGCTACTATCTGGTCGCGCCGCACTACCGGTCCACGGTCAGCTACACCGAGGACCTGCTCGACGAGGCGGCGGCCGCGTACCGCAGGGTCGAGGGCTTCGTTACCCGGGCGGGGGAGCTGGTCGGGATCCTGCCGCCGGCGGCGGACGTGCCCGCGGAGTTCCGCGCCGCGATGGACGACGACCTCGGCACCCCACAGGCGATGGCGGCGGTGCACGCGGCCGTACGAGCGGGCAACGAGGCGCTCGCCGACGGCGACAAGGAGAACGTGGGCAAGGCGCTCGGCGACGTGCGCGCCATGCTCGGCGTGCTCGGCCTCGACCCGCTCGCCGAGACCTGGGCGAGCAGCGGCGACGACGCCAAGACCCGCGAGGCGCTCGGGCGGCTGGTGGAGGTCACCCTGGAGCAGCGCCAGCAGGCCCGCGCCCGCAAGGACTTCCAGACCGCGGACGCGTTGCGGGACGGGCTCAGCTCCGCCGGCATCGTCGTGGAGGACACCCCGAGCGGACCCCGCTGGTCGCTCGGATGAGCCGCCGGGGGCGGCAGCAGCGTCCCGCCTCCGGCGATGACGTCGTCGCCGGCAGGAACCCCGTCGTCGAGGCGTTGCGTGCAGGCGTGCCGGCGAAGACGTTGTACGTCGCGGACGCCGGCGGCGAACGGGTGGCCGAGGCCGTGCGGTCCGCGCAGGCGTCCGGGGTGACCGTCCGCAGGTCCACCCGCGACGAGCTGGAGAGGTTGGCCGGTGGCGTGCCGCACCAGGGCGTCGTGCTCACCGCGCGGCGGTACGCGTACGTGGACCCGGACGAGCTGACCGGCGGCGTGATCATCGCGCTCGACGGCGTGACCGACCCGCAGAACCTCGGCGCGGTCATCCGGTCGGCGGCGGCGTTCGGCGCGAGCGGCGTGGTGTTGCCACAGCGGCGGTCCGCCGGCGTTACGCCCGCCGTGTGGAAGGCGTCGGCGGGCACGCTCGCGGCGGTGCCAGTAGCTCGTGCCGTGAACCTCACCAGGCAGCTTGCTGCGTACCGCGATCGGGGGATGTTCGTGGTCGGCCTTGCCGGCGAGGCGACAACGGACATCGCCGCGTCGAACCTGCTCGACGGCCCGCTCGTGCTCGCCGTCGGCGCGGAGGGCAAGGGGCTGTCGCGGCTGGTGCGGGAGGCGTGCGACGAGCTGGCGCGGATACCGATCGCGCCGACCGCCGAGTCGCTGAACGCCGGCGTCGCCGCCGGCATCGCGCTGTACGAGATCGCCCGCGCCCGCGAGCGTGGCTAGGACCCTGCCCGGTAGCCCGGGTACCCGGCGAACCCCTTTTCCAGCAGCGCGAGTGCCTGCTCGCCCTGTCGGCGGATCTCCCAGACGAGCTTGTCCCTGGGCATGGCGGCGAGAACGTTCCTCCGCAGGTACTGCAGCAGCGCCTGCTGGACGCCGAGCAGCGCGTTGGCGACCACCCGTGGCTCGACGTCGTACGGGTCCGCGCCTGACTCCTCGGCGATGAGCTCGGCCAACAGCTGCGTGTACCGCTCGAAGTTCCGCCGTTCGCGTGCCTGCAGGGCGCGACTCTCCTGCACGATCCGTACGGACCCGGCGAGTCGTTGTTCGGCCGCCGGATCGTCGTCGGTGAGCAGGCCGCCGGGTTCCACGACCAGCTGCCGGAACGCAGTGAGGACGGTCTCGCCCGGCTGCCGTTCCCGGATCGTCCGGATCAGGTGCTGCTCGTACTCCTCCATCTCCTGGTAGATCAGGTCTTCCTTGGTCGGGAAGTAGTTGAAGACCGTCGCCTCGGAGACATCGGCGGCACGCGCGACCTCGGCGACCGTGACGCCCTCGAAACCGCGCTCCGCGAACAGCGCGAATGCGCGCTCGGTGATGAGTTGCCTGGTCTGCCGTTTCTTCCGTGCGCGCAGCCCCTGCTCGGCTTCCACGGCCATGATCGTATCAGTTGTGCTACGGTGACATGAATTTTAGAGTTACCATAAAATTTGTGGCGGGGAGAGGTCATGCGGATCAGTATCAGCCTGACGAACCACTCGTGGCCCGGCGGTGCGGCCGCGCTGCGTACCGCGGCCGGCCGGACCGCGCAGCTCGCCGAGGAGGTCGGCGTCTACGCGGTGTGGGTCGCCGACCACCTGATGCAGGCCGAGCCGGGTACGCAGCCGGACGAGCCGCTGCTCGAGGCGTACACCACGCTCGGCTACCTCGCGGCGAAGACCGAGCGCGTCGAGCTCGGCAGCATGGTCAGCCCGGTGACGTTCCGCGAGCCGGCGCTGCTGGTGAAGGCCGTCACCAGCCTGGACGTGCTCTCCGGCGGCCGGGCCTGGTGCGGACTCGGCATCGGGCACACCGGCGACACCGAGGGCAGGTTCTTCGGCATGCCGTTCCCGCCGGTGGCCGAGCGGTTCGAGCGGATGGAGGAGACGCTCAGGCTCGCCCGGCAGATGTGGGCCGGCGACGAGTCACCGTTCGACGGCGCGCACTACCGGCTGGAGCGCCCACTGAACCGCCCGAACTCGCTGCGCCGTCCGCACCCGCCGATCGTCGTCGGTGGCATGGGGGAGAAGCAGACGCTGCGGCTGGTGGCGCAGTACGCGGACGCATGCAACATCTTCGACATCCCGGACGGCGGGGCGGCCGCGAAGCGGGCGCTGGACGCGCTGGCGCGGCACTGCGACGCGGTGGGCCGGCCGTACGACGAGATCGAGAGGACCATGGCCACCAGGCTCGAGCCGGGCGAGTCCGCGGACTCGTTCGCCCGCAGGTGCGAGGCGATCAGGCGGCTCGGCATCGACCACGTCATGGTGATCACCACCGGCGCTTGGACCGAGCCCGCAGTGCGGTCGCTGGGTACCGTGGTTGCCGCCTGACCCGGCGCGGTCAGCCGACGTCGGCGAGGTCGGCGCCGAGCACGGCCCGCTCGTCCGGCTTGTGCACGAGCACGTCACGTACGTAGCTGTCCAGGGCAGCCTGCAGGCCGACGTTGTGCTTCTCGCGTTCGGACAGGTACCAGCGGTGCTCGAGCACCTCGTGGAAGATCTGTGCCGGCTCCAGCTTGCCGCGCAGCTCCTTGGGCACGGCCTCGACGATCGGCACGAACACCTCGACCAGCCAGCGGTGGGCGACCACCAGCTTCGACGGGACGTCGCCGTCCGGGTACTTCGCCGCCTGGAACGCCCTGATGTCGCTCATCAGCCGCCTGGCCTGCCGCTCCTGTACGGCCAGGCCGGTCAGCTCGTGCAGCCGGCGGGCGTGCAGGCCCGGGTACACGACCTCCGTACGTACGACCAGCCGCCCGCCGGTCTCGTCGGTGCTGACCTGCAGCTCGGCCACGTCGTAGCCGAGGTCGTTGAGCCGCCGCACCCGGGAGTCGATGAGGTGCCTGTCGTCCGCGTCGAGCACCTCCTCACGGGTGAGCTCGCACCACAGCTCATGGTACAGCCGCTCGATCTCGGTCGCGGTGTCCAGCGCGTCCAGCCGGTCGTCCAGCAGCCCGGCCGCCTCCAGGTCGAGCAGGTCGCCGGTGATGTTCTCGGACGCGATGGTGAGGTCGTTCTCCCGCATGCCGTGGCTGAGGTCGCCCTTCAGCTCGCCGGTCTCTGCGTCCACCAGGTACGCGGCGAGCGCGCCGGCGTCGCGGCGGAACAGTGTGTTCGACAGCGAGCAGTCGCCCCAGTAGAAGCCGGCGAGGTGTAGCCGCACCAGCAGCTCGGCCAGCGCCTCGAGCAGCCGCTGGGCCCGCTCCGGCCGCAGCACCTGCGAGAACAGTGCGCGGTACGGCAGCGAGAAGGTGAGGTGCCTGGTGACGAGTGCGGCGTCGAGCGGGCTGCCGTCCTCAGCCGTGCGGTCGGTGACGACGGCGACCGCCTCGACCGCAGGGACGTCCTTGCGAGCCACCCCGCGCAGCAGCCGGAACTCGCGCTCGGCCGCGCGCTGCGAGGTCTCCTTGACCGCGTAGACCACACCGGCGTTGCGTACGAAGCGCACGGTGTGCCTGGAGAGGCCGCGCGGATACGCCACCAGGTGGTCCGACGGCCACTCCGCGAGCGGCCTGGACCATGGCAGGTCGAGCAGCGCCGGATCGGACGGCCCCGCCGTGAGATGCAGCCTCATACCATGTCCAACGTCCCCGATGGTAACGGGTATTCGGAGCAGCCGCAGGCGTTCGGTGTGATGCTTGGCACATGGAGGAGACGCGCTCAGCATCGTGGTTGACGGGGAAGCAGGTGACCGGCTTCGGGCTGCCTCGTGGCCGGCTCGCCAAGGTCATGAGGCGGCTGATGAGCCGCGGCAACGACCCTGAGCAGGCGGACGTACTGCAGCTGCTGCAGCCGCAGGCCGGCGAGCACATCGTGGAGGTCGGCTACGGCCCTGGGGCGCTGGTGGAGGCCCTGCTCGACGCGGGCGCCACGGTCACCGGGGTGGACCCGTCCGACGCGATGTGTGCGATGGCCGGCGAGCGCAACCAGGCGGCCGTCGAGGCGGGACGGGCGAAGCTGGGCGTCGGCAGGGCGGAGGAGACCGGGCTACCGGACGAGCACGCCGACGCCGTCGTCGCGGTCAACAACGTCGTGATGTGGAGCGACCTGACCGGTGCCCTGACCGAGCTGCGCCGGATCCTGCGGCCCGGTGGTCGGTTGGTCGTCAGCTGGCACGGCGGCACCGAGCCGAGCTGGATGGCGCGCAAGATGATGCTCGGCGAGGAGGCTCTCGACCGGATCCGCGAGGAGACGCACGCTGTCTTCGGTGCTGCGCAGCGGCACGATCTGGGCCACGTGAACGCGTTCACCGCGCAGCGGTGATCACTTGTCGCCGCCCTGTTCCTGCGTCTTCGGACGCAGCGGCAGCCGCGGTGGCGGCACCGGCGAGTTCGGCAGCGCGTCCGGCTTGTTGGCGTCCGGCTTGTTGCGTTCGCGGGTGTTGCCTGGCAGCGGCAGCCGCGGCGGCACCGGCCCTTTGTCGAACGTCGGCGCGCTCTCGTCGAGCAGCTGCGGCATCCGCTTCGCGAGGATCTGGAACAGCTCGCGGCGCACGGTGTCGTGGCTGGGGCGCTGGTCCGGGGCCTTGAGGAACATCCGGTGGAACACCGGTGCGAGCGGGCCGGCGCGCCGCGGTACGGCCGGTGGCTCGGTGCTGACGGCCTTGACGGCGTCGCGCCAGTCCTGCCGGTCGAACGGGCCGCGCGCCTCGGCGGCGAAGAACAAGGTGGCGCCGAGGCTGAAGATGTCGCTGGCGGAGCTGATGTCCTTCTGCTCGGCCTGTTCAGGCGACATGTAACCAGGCGTACCGCCGGCCACGCCCGCCTTGGCGCGCCCGGTGCGGTCGACCAGCATGGCGACGCCGAAGTCGCCCAGGCAGGTGCGGCCGTCGTCGGTGATCATGACGTTCGCCGGCTTGATGTCGCGGTGCACGATGCCGTTGTTGTGCGCGGCCTCCAGCGTGTCCACCAGCTGGATACCGAGTGCCGCGACGAACTCCGGCGGCAGCGCGCCCACCTTCGCGATCCGGTCGGTGAGCGTCGGCGCCCGTACGTACTCCATCACGATGAGTACTTGCTCGGCGTCGGTGACGATGTCGTAGATCGGGATCGCCCCCGGGTGCTGCACCCGGGCCGCCGTGCGAGCCTCCCGCATCGAGCGGCGGCGTTCCTCGAGCGCCAGGTGCGGGGCCATCATGAGCTCCTTGACGGCCACCTCACGCTGCAGCGCGGGATCGTACGCCCGCCACACGCTCGCCGCGCCGCCACGACCGATCAGCGCGACGATCTCGTACCGGTTCGCGATGACGCGCCCGGCAGTGAGGTCAGGCATACCTGCACCGTATCGGTCCGACCAGGCCGGTGGTCGCGGTGCCCGGTCAGGACCGGTAGGCGAGGTGGTAGGAATGGCCGAGACATCACCATCGGGCGGGAGCTCTCGTGGACAGCTACCACTACGAATCGCACGCCGACACGCCGGACGAGTGGCGTGAGCACCGGCGCGAGCACCGGGAGAAGCGCCGCGAGACCGGCCTGGAGACCGGCCGCCGCGGCACGCTGCCGGAGCGGCTGATCCGCGCGTACTTCGAGGAAGCCGACCCGCTGACCGAGACACTGCTGCTGTCGTGGGCCTCGTTCGGCGCGACGTTCGGGTTGTGCCGCCTGGTGACGCACAGCATCAAGCGCAACTGGCGCTGGCTACCCGTGCGGAACGTGAAGACCGGCAACTACCACCTGCACCACTACAACTGGGGCATCGCCATGCTCACCGGCGTCGCGCTCCAGGCGGTGCGCCGCACCCCGAAGCCTGGCCACCGCCCCCTGACCGGCATCGCGTTCGGCGCCGGCGCCGCCCTCATCGCCGACGAAGCAGCGCTCTTGCTCAACCTGGAAGACGTCTACTGGCACGACAAGGGCCGCACCAGCATCAACGTCGTGGTCGGCATCCTCACCGGCCTCGGCATCTTCGTAGTCGCCGAGCCCTTCTTCGACGACGCCGCCCGCGAGATCCGCCGCGGCATCCGCCGCATCACGTAGCCCGCATCGAGCCGCTACCCTGGAACGCGTCGCCGGCATAGCTCAGTTGGCAGAGCGTCTGTCTTGTAAACAGAAGGTCGTCGGTTCGAGCCCGACTGCCGGCTCCACCATTTCCGCAGGTCACAGGCTTGCACCTACGCCAGTGGCTCCGTCGTCACCCTCATCATCGTCAGGTTGGCCGCATTCTGGCCTTACGTCGTCGTGCTGAGCCGCTTGGTCGAGGTGTTCTGCCCAGGTGTCCATCTCGTCCGCGTAGAGGTGGCCGTAGAGATCCATCGTGATCGTGATCGACGCGTGGCCTAGGACCCGCTGCACCACCTTCGGCGGAGTCCCGGCCGAGATGTACAGCGAGGCCGCGGTGTGCCGCAGCCCGTGGATAGTGAGACCTTCGAAGCCGGCCGCCTTGACGGCGGGGATCCAGACATCCCGGCGGAAGTTCGAGTGCCGCAGTGGCCCACCACCAGCCGCCGTGAAAATCAGATCATCAGGCTTGCGTCCCTCAACTAGGCTCGTCAGCTCATCGCACAGTGACGGTGGGACCGGTACGTCTCGTGCTTGGTGACTCTTGGGTGTGCCCTCAACGAGCTTGCCGGCCAGGTCAGCGTAGGCGCGGTGGACACGGAGCCGGCGGCGGACAGGGTCGAAGTCGCGGACGCGGATCGCAATGGCCTCACCCCAGCGCATACCGGTGTAGGCGAGCGTACGGATGAAAAGGGAATACTTGCCCACTTCGCTGGCGAGCTTGGCGACTTCGGCGTGAGTGAGGAAGACACGTTCACGAGCTGCTTTCAGTCGAGGAAGTTTGATGCCTCCGAGTGGGTTCACATGGAGCCGGCCGGTGCGGATGGCGTACTGGCAGACGGCTGAGAAGACGTAGACGGTCTGTCGGATGTCGGTTGCGGAGAGACCAGCGTTGCCGAGGTAGGTGACCCAATCGGAGACGGAACCGGCAACCTTGCCCATCTGGACGTGCCGCCAGCGCGGCAGCACTCGCCGATCGAGGATACGACGGTAGCCGTCACGAGTGCGTGGCTTCAGGTGCCAGGTGGTGCCAAACCACTCTTCGGCGATGACGCCGAACTCGACGCGTAGGGCGGCCGGATCGACCCACTCGCCACGAGATATACGTGCCTTCTGGTCGGCGATCCATCGTTGGGCGTCAACCTTCCGGTTGAACGTCTTGTTGCGTTCGCGTCCGTCGGGTCCGTAGTAGCGGGCGCGCCACTTGCTGCCGCGTCGTTGGATGCTCATGCAGCAGCCCCTCGCTTCTGCTGCTCGAACCATGCACGTACGTCGTCAGGGTCGTAGCGCAGGTGCTTGCCGACACGTCCGACTTTCGGGCCGATGCCGAGGTAGCTCCACCGATACAAGGTCTCCTTGGGAACCTTGAGGTAAGCCGCTACCTGATCTGGTGTCCAGAGTCCTTCGATCTCATCCATGTGCGTGTTTTCCTTCCAGGGTTTGTCCTTTCGGTTGATTGCGCTTACGCCGCGAGAGCGGCTTCCTCGGCTGCGATGTGTTCTCGGTCGCGGGCGAGGGTGGCGGCGGTGTTGGCGAGCATGGCGTCGCCGTTGCTGCGCCAGCCGGTGCCGGTGTAGGTGAGGGTGTTAATGACGAGGGTGGTGTCGTCGTCGCCGGTGTCGACGGCGCGGATCTCAGGTTCGGCACCGGGGGATGGCTGTTGCTGATTGGTGCGTCGCCATGCGGTGCGGATGGTGCGGAGGTAGCCGAAGGTGATGCTGTAGCGGCGGGCTTTGGTGAGGAAGTGGCCGCCGAAGCCGAGCATGTGGGTCCAGCGTTCCAACGCGTGCCAGGCGGGGTGTTGCGACAGGCTCCAGCACATGGCGAGTAAGCGTTGGGTGTGGTTTCCGTGGGGGTCGGTGTAGAGGGTGATGCTCTTGCGACCAGCTTGCTCATCAACCGTGCCGTGTTGCCCGATGCGGGGTTTGCGGTGGCGGGTGAAGCGCCTGGAGAGGTGG
>WHTA01000085.1 GCA_009379825.1 Streptosporangiales bacterium | reverse complement strand
GCGCACCCGAGCCCGCGGCTCCGCCCGCCCGAACCGGCCCGCGACCCGCTCATGCAAGGTATCCAGCTCATCTATCACCAGATCGGTAACCACCCGACCATGATCAACTACCTGTCAAGCAAGTGCCGTTGCAGTACTAGTTCCACTCTTGCGGTACCGGCTGCCTGGTGGTCACGTTGATGCGGTTGAACATGTTGGTCACACCGATCCACAGGACCAGCGCCGCGAGCTCCTTCTCGCCGTAGTGCTCGGCCGCGGCGGCCCACACGTCGTCGGGTACCGGGTCGGAGCGGTCGGCCAGCCGGGTGGCTGCCTCCGCGAGTGCCAGCGCCGCACGCTCCGCCTCGGTGAAGTACGTCGTCTCGCGCCAGGCCGCCACGGCGAAGAGCCGCTCGTCGGTCTCGCCCGCCTTGCGTGCCCCCTTCACGCCAATGTCGACACACGCGCTGCAGCCATTGATCTGGCTCGCACGCAGATGGACGAGGGCGAGCGCTGTCGGCGAGACACCGGTGCTGTGCGCGGTCTTGTACAGTCCGTTGATCGCGGTCACGGCGTCCGGCAGTAGCGCCGCCGGGTTGTTCAGTCGTGCGTCCATGGTCGAGCTCCTCTGTCACATCGAAGGGTTTGGTTGGTCACCCGTATGACACCTGCCGACGGAGGAATGTGACACATGGACGAGCACGAGTTCCTGGCCAGCCGGTTCGAGGAGCACCGGCCGCACCTCACCTCGGTCGCCTACCGGCTGCTCGGTTCCCGCACCGAGGCCGACAACGCCGTACAGGAGACCTGGCTCAGGCTGGCACGCAGCGGCACCGACGGCGTGACGAACCTGGGCGGCTGGCTCACCACGGTCGTGGCGCGGGTGGCGTTGAACATGCTGCGCTCCCGCACGACCAGGCACGAGCAGCCGCTCGACGTACAGGTGGCAGAACCTGCCGAGCAGCAGGGCCCGGAAGAGGAGGCGGTGCTGGCCGACTCCGTCGGCTTGGCGCTGCTCGTCGTCCTGGACACGCTGTCGCCCGCAGAACGCCTCGCGTTCGTGCTGCACGACATGTTCGGGGTGCCGTTCGACGAGCTCGGCGAGATCCTGGACCGTTCGCCGACGGCTGCACGACAGCTCGCCAGCCGCGCCCGGCGCCGCGTGCAGGGCGCAGGTCCGCCCGCGGCGGACGACCTCACCCGCCGCCGTACGGTCGTGGACGCCTTCCTCGCCGCCTCCAGGGAGGGCGACTTCGCCACCCTGCTGAGCCTGCTCGATCCCGAGGTGGTGCTCCGTGCCGACGACGCGGCCGTCGCGGCGTCGCAAGCCGCGCGCACCCGCGGAGGGCCGGATCTGGACAGCCGCGTCACCGGCGCCTCCGCGGTCGCGAACGCGTTCGCCGGACGTGCCCAGGCGGCCCAACCGGCGCTTGTCGACGGCGCGCCCGCGGCGACCTGGGCACCAGGCGGGCGGCCGCGCGGGGTGTTCACGTTCGCGATCACCGACGGCCTGATCACCGGCATCGAGATCATCGCCGACGGCGACCACATCGCCGAGCTCGACGTGCAGCTGGTGGAGCGTTAGACCAGTTTGCGCCCTCGGTCGACATGGATCGCAGTGGGCGCAGCGCAGAGGTGGTCCGGCAAGCCACAACTGGTCTGCTCGTGATCCGCGTCCGTGCTCGCGCCCCGTCCGGATTCCTGGTTACCTGATCCCAGGTGACAAGGGGCTGGAGCGGCACGTGGAGGCGAAGCAACGACCCAGTCGCGTCGTCGAGGTCCGCGCGCGCCTGCTCGATCTCGTCGAACGGCTACCCGTCGGCAGTGCCCTGCCCGGCGAGCGGAGCCTCGCCGCGCAGTGGAGCGTGGCGCGGATGACGCTGCGGCGTGCGGTGGACGAGCTGGTGCTCGACGGCCTGCTCGAGCGCAGGCACGGCAGCGGCACGTACGTCGCGCAGCCCAAGGTGTCGCGGCCGCTCGGCCTGCTCTCGTTCTCCGCCGACCTGCGCCGCCGCGGCTTCGCCACCAGGTCGCGGGTGGTCGAGCTGCGGCACCTGCGGGCCACGGTGCAGGTGGCCAGGCAGCTGCGGATCCCCGTCGGCGACGACGTCGTGCGCCTGACCAGGGTGCGGCTGGTCGACGGCATCCCGATGTGCGTGGAGGCGCTGAGCATCCCCGGCCAGTTGGTACCCGGGCTGCGTGAGGAGGACCTGAGCGGCTCCTGGTACGAGCTGCTGCGCCGCCGCTACGGCATCGAGGTGCTGACCGGCAGCCTCACCGTCGAACCTGTGCTCCCCGACCCGTGCGACGCCGAACTGCTCGACATCCCGACCGACCAACCGTGCCTGCTGAGCACGGTGATCACCTACGACCGACGGGGCCGCATCATCGAACAGGGCACCTCGCTGGCCCGCGGCGACCGCTACCGGTTGGCCGTGGAGCTGCACCCGCAGTTCGGCCCGACGCACCAGGTGCGCCGTGGCGCCTGACGCAGGCACGGTGGCCGTCGGCCACGCCGCCGTCGAGCTCGGCGTGCCCGCGGGCACACCGCTCGGCGGCTACGCCGACCGCACCCTGGGGGCCACCGGCTCGTCGGACCCGCTCGAGCTGCGGGTCGTCACCATGACGGACGGACGCCGCCGCTTCGTCTGGGCGATCGCCGACCTGGTGTGCGTGAACACCGACCTCGCCGCGGCGGTGCGTACCACGGTGCCGGACACCACCAGCTGGCTGTCGGCCACCCACACGCACGCCGGCCCGGAGACCGGCTGCCGGCCAGGCGGCGCCGCGACCCCGGCGCCGTGGCGCGACCGGCTCACCGACGCGGTCGCCGCCGCGGCGGCAGCGGCCGTCCGCGCGGAGACACCAGCCGCGCTCGTGCTGCGGCACGGGGAGCTCACCGACGTGGCCGGGCAGCGCAGCGGGCCGCAGCCCCGGCAGTCGGTGCCGTTCGACGTGCTGGAGTTCCGCGCCGGCTCGACCACCCACGGCGTGCTCGTCGTGCTGCCCGTGCACCCCACCGTGCTCGGCGCGGACAACACGTGCACGAGCGCCGACCTGCCCGGCGCGGTACGACGGGCGCTCGGCGAGCGGCTGCCAGGCACCTGGTGTGTCGTGGCGACCGGCGCCGCCGGCGACGTCAGCACGCGGCCGCACCGACGCGCGCAGGACCCGCGCGAGCTGGCCAGGCTCGGCGACCTGGTCGCCGGCCAGGTCGCCTCGCTGCTGCAGACCCCCGGCCGCGACGTGACCGGCGACGGCGCCGTGGCGGCGGTCGCCGCCGAGGGCGGGGTGCCCCTGCCGCCGCGCACCGACCCGCCGGCCGACAAGGCCTTGCTCGCCGACCTCGACCGGCAGGTCGACCAGCTGCCCGCCGGCAGCGCAGCACGGCGCACCGCGTACACCCGGCTGCAGGGTGCGCGCCTGGCGCACCAGGCGGTCGCCGTCCGCGGACCGACGTGTGCCGTCGGCGTGCTGACCGTCGGCGAGCTACGGCTTGCGGCCGTGGGCGCCGAACCGTACCTGGAGCTGGCAGACCGATGGCGTGCCCTGGCCGGCCCCGACGCACTGCTCGTCGGCTACACCGGCGGCTACCTCGGCTATCTGCCGACCCGCGCCGCGTACGAGACCAACGAGTACGAGGCGGCGGTGAGCCCGTGCGGGCCGGGCGCAGGTGAACGGGTGATCGACGAGTGCGACCGGCTGTTGTCGAAGTCCACAGCGCAGAGGAAGTGACATGACAGTGCACCCCGTCGGCCTCCCGCGCTCCGCTCCTCGCTCACTTGCGCCCGGCGCATCACCCACTCGTCGCATGCTCGCTACGATGCTCACTCGGAAGGCCTCCTCATGACCGAAGGTAACCCCCTTTCCGGCTACGACCAGGCCGCCGCCGTGCGTGTGATGCGCGACGCCGTCGACCGGATCGTCGACAGCCAGCGCGACGCGGTGTCTGCGGCGGCCCTGCTGTGCGCGGACGCGCTGGCGTCCGGCGGCATCCTGCAGGCGTTCGGCACCGGGCACTCGCAGTCGTTCGCCATGGAGATCGCCGGCCGGGCGGGCGGTTTCGTCGCCGCCAACAAGCTGGCGCTCAAGCAGTTGGTGATGCGCGGCGCGGCGACGCCGGACGAGATCGTCAACCCGCAGGCGGAGCGCAGCGTCGAGTTCGCACAGCGGCTGTGGCAGCTGCACGACATCGCTCAGGCAGACGTCTTCCTGATCGCGTCCAACTCCGGCGGCAACGCGGCCACGGTCGAGATGGCGCGCCTGGCCAAGGAGAACGGCAACCCGGTCATCGCCGTCACGTCGATGAACCACACCGCAGCGATCACATCGACGCACCCGTCCGGGTCGCGGTTGTTCGAGATGGCCGACGTAGTGGTCGACAACTGCGGTGTGGTCGGCGACTGCGAGATCGCGCTGCCCGAGGGCACGACCATCACCCCGGCGTCCACGGTGACGGGCGCGCTCATCGCCCAGATGATCGTCACCGAGACGTGCGGCCTGTTGCTCGCCCGCGGCGCCGAGGTGCCGGTGCTCACCTCCGTGAACGTGTCGGAGGGCAAGGCACGCAACGATGCGCTCGAAGCCAGGTACGGCACCCGCGTGATGAAGAACGAGCCCTGAACCGCCTCAGCCGGCGGTCGGGGTGACGGCGGCCAGCCGCTTGGTGATCTCCATCGGGTTGGTGATGGCCGTGCCGACGATGACCGCGTAGGCACCGGCGGTCAGCGCCGCCGCGACGTCGCTGCGGGTCCAGTACCTGCCCTCCGCGACGATCGGGCAGTCCAGCCGGCGCGCCAGCTCGGCCACCAGCTCGACGTCCGGGGCGTTGGTGCGCTCGGTGCCCGCGGTGTAGCCGGACAACGTCGACGCCACCACGTCGGCACCTCCTGCGCGCGCGTACTCGCCGTTCGCCACCGTGTCCACGTCGGCCATCACGGCAACCTGGAGGTCGGCGTGGATCGCATCGACGTGCTCGGCGAGGCTGCGGCCGTCCGGCCGCGGCCGGTCGGTGCCGTCGATGGCGACCATCGTCGCGCCGGCCTCGACGACGGCAGCCGCCGCCGCCGGGGTGGGCGTGATGAAGACACCGGCCGGGTCGCCGATCTTGTTGATGCCGATGATCGGCAGCTCCGTCACACCGCGGATCGCCGCGACGTCGTCCGGGCCGTTGGCCCGGATGCCCGCCGCGTTGCCGGCCTCGGCCGCGCGCGCCATCAGCGCCATCGTCTCCGGCCCGTGCAACGGGTTCGGCGGCTTCGCCTGACACGACACCAACAGCGACCCGTGCGGGAACGGTACGTCGATCTTCAACAGTGGCACCTTCGTTCGTGGACGTGGAACAGCGGCCGGTAGGCACCGGCGGCCGAGGCGACGGCGAGCCGGCAGGCCCCGTCGAGTGCGTCGCCGGCGGCCGGTACGAGCTGCAGCCCCGGCTCGGCGGTCAGCCGCTCGTGCAGCAGCTGGTGCAGCGTCGGTGCGGCGAACCAGCGGCCGGTGCCTGCGACGGGCACCGGCTCGCCGGTGACCACGGCCGCGGCCGCCACGACCGTACGGTGCAGGTCGTCCGCGGCCGCCGCGATGATCTCCGTCGCGACCTGGTCGCCTCGGGCCGCCGCCGTGTCGACTTCGACCGCGAAGGCCGCAGTGTCCGCGACCACCGTCGGCGACGCGTAGAGCCGCTGCGTCAGTCGGGCCGGTGGCCCGTATCTCGCCGTGGCAGCGTCGGCCAGCGCGGTCGCCTGGCCCCGGCCGTCGAGCGCGCGCAGGCACGCGGCGATGCCCGCCCGTCCGACGGCGAACGCGCTGCCGTCGTCGCCGAACAGGTAGCCGCGCGCGTCGACGGTACGTAAGGCACCTGTGCCGGCGTCCACGCCAAGGCAGGCGGTTCCGGTGCCCGCGGCCAGCACGACCCCTTGCCCGTCGGGCAGGGCGCCGCAGTGCGAAGTGACGACGTCGCCGGACAGCCACACCTCGTCCGCGTCGAACAGGTCGCCCACGGCCGCCGCGAACTCCGCGCGTCGTTCGGACCCGCTCGGCGCACCGGTGAGCCCGAGCGTGACACGACCGACCGGGCCCGGTCTGCCCACCTCCGCCCAGCATTCCCTGATGGCGGCGAGCTGCTCGCCGTACGGGTCGCTGTGCCGGTAGCTGAACCCGGCACGTTCCGCCCGCAGCTCGGTACCCGCGACGGCCAGCCGCAACGTGGTCTGCCCACCGTCGACGCCGACGGACGTCCGCGCACCGGTCATCGGATGCCCGCGGTCATCGCCACGCCCTGCACGAACCGCTTCTGCAGGGTGAGGAACAGCAACAGCGTCGGCAGCAGCGCGAGGATCGCCGCCGCCATCATCATGGGGATGCCGGTAGCACCGAGGTTGTTCGCCTGCATCGCCGCGAGGCCGACCGGCAGCGTGGTGTGCGCGTCGTCGGAACCGACGAGCAACGGCCACAGGTGGGAGTCCCAGTTCGTCATGAAGATGAACAGCGCCAGCGCGGCGATCGGGCCGCGCACAAGGGGTACGACGACCTGCACCAGGCTGCGCAGCTCGCCGGCGCCGTCCAGGCGTGCGGCTTCGAGCAGCTCGTCCGGCACCTGCATGATCGCCTGCCGCATCAGGAAGATCCCGAACGCGCTCGTCCCGGCAGGCACGATCAGGCCGGCGAAGCTGTTCACCCAGCCGAGCTGGAACACCAGTGCGTACAGCGGCACGTAGATGACCTCGAGCGGCACCATCGCCGTCGCTAGCACGACGACGAACGCGACGTTGCGACCAGGATAGCTGTACTTCGCGAACGAGTACCCGGCCAGCGTGCAGGTGAACACGTTCAGCGCAGTAACCGAGATCCCCACGATGGTCGAGTTCAGGTAGTAACGGGCGAATGCCGTCTCGGTGAACGGGAGCAGCAGGTTGCTCCACCTGAACGGGTCGGGGAACCACCGCAACGGCACGGCGAGCACCTGGCCGGCCGGCTTCAGCGCGGACAGCACCGCGTAGAGGAGCACCGCGGCGAACGCGACGCCGCCGGCCGCGACCACCAGCCAGACGAGGACGCGACCGGCGAGCGCGAGCGGGTTGGCGCCGGGCCGGCTCATCGGTCGTCCCGCCGGAAGACACGCAGCTGCAGCAACGTGAGCACGAGCAGCAGGAAGAACATCAGCACGGCCACCGCCGACGCCCTGCCCATCCGGGCGTTCTCGAACGCGGTCTTGTAGACGAACAGGTTGACGACCTCCGTGCCGAACCCACCGCCGGTCATCACGTACTGGGCGCTGAACGCCTGGAACCCGCGGATCACCGCCATGATCGAGCAGATCGCAGTGGTCGGCTTCAGCAGCGGCAGGGTGACGTGCACGAAGCGCTGCCAGGCGTTGCAGCCGTCCACCCGCGCGGCCTCGTAAAGGTCGTCCGGGATGGTGGTGAGTCCGGCGAGGAACAGGATGAGGAAGAAGCCGGTCTCCTTCCACACGCTCATCATCACCAGCCCCCAACGCGCTGTCGCGGAGCTGGTGAGCCAGTTGAGGTCAAGCCCGAGCGTCTGGTTCAGCAGGCCGTCCGGCTGCAGCACCAGGCGCCAGATCACCGAGACCGCTACCCAGCTCATGGCCACGGGGACGAAGTAGAGCAGCCGTACGGCGCCGGCGGCGGGCATCCGGGAGCGCAACGCGAGCGCCAGCAACAGCGCGAGGCACACCGAGGGCACGTACGTACCGCCCACGTAGAACAACGAGTTCAGGACGACACCGTGGAACTCCTTGCTGTGCAACAGGAAATCGAAGTTCTCCAGGCCGACCCACTCCGGCGGCGCGGTGAGCGAGTACTCGTACAGGCTGAAGTAGAAGACTCGCAGCGCCGGCCAGATCGCGAATGCGAGGAACAGCGCGACCGCGGGTATGGCGAGAGCCGCCCCGACGACGTCCCGCCTGACGTCGACGCGACGGCGGCTCCGCACCAACCCGTCCGCCCGCAACCTGCTGACGGCCACCGGCTACTCGACCGAGGACTGGATCTGTGTGTTGGCCTGGTCGAGCGCCTGCTTCGGCGGCACTCCGTCGAAGACGACCTTGTCCACGGCGGTCTTCAGGGCGTCCTGCACCTCGCTCCAGTGCGGGCACACCTGGTCGAACTCACCGTTGGTGTACGCCTTGGACCAGCTCTCCCTGAAGTCGATGTCCTTGGCCGGCTCGGTGTCCGACCACCCTTGCTGCCCCTGGATGAACCCGACGTCGTCCAGCCAGTCGTCGTGCTGGGTGGACAGGTAGGAGACGAACTTCCACGCCTCTTGCTGTTGCTCGGACGCCTTGTTGACGGCCCAGTAGTAGCCGTACCAGCGGGTCACCGGGTTCGCGGTGTCGACCTGCGGCAGCGGCACCACCTTCAGGTCCTCGTACGTCTTCGGGTTGGAGTCCTCGATCTGCGGCATCGACCACGGGTAGACGATCGCCATCGACTGCGTCCCTGTGGCGAGGTCCTGGAACGGTGCCGTCGCCTCCCTGCTCGCCTTGTGCGGGTTGGCGATCTTCTCGTTGCGCGCCAGGTGGCCCAGATCTGCATCGCCTGCGCCGACTTCGGCTGGTTCACCGTGGCACCGTCACACGACTCGTTCACCATGCTGCCGCCGGTCTGGTTGAGCAGCGTCTGGTACATCTGGCTGTACCAACCCGAGTGGATGTACGAGAAGTTGAACGCCTGCCCGTGACCGGCGACCACCAGCTTCTTGCCGTAGGCCGCGACGTCGTCCCAGGTCTTCGGTGGCTTGTTCGGGTCGAGCCCGGCATCGCGGAAGTGCTTGACGTTGATGGCGAACGCCGTGCTGTTGAGCTCGCTCGGCACGCCGTACAAGGTGCCCTTCGCGTCCTTCGCACCGGCCAGCATGTTCGGCTCGTAGGTCTGCTCGAGCTCCTTCACCGAGCCCTTCCCGAACGCCTTCGCATCGATCGGCGCGATCAGCGACTTGGGGATGTACTCGCCGCGCAGCGCGTTGTCGTCCATGTTGATGATGTCCGGGCCGGTGCCGTTGGAGAGCGCCGTCAGCATCTTCGTGCCGAACTCGGTGTTCGGGATCGTCTGGTACTCGATGGTGACGTTGGGGTGCTTCTTCTCGTACTCGGCGATGAGCGCCTTGTTCAGCTTCACCATCGGCGGGTGCGTGTGCGTCCAGAACGTCAAGGTGACGTCGCCGCCCGAGCCGCTCCCGCACGCGGTCACCGCGAGCGCGGACGCGGCGGCGACGGTTGCTGCGATCAGTCGACGTCGGTGTGTTCTACCCATGTGGCGAACTCAACACCGGCCGACGCCGTGCTGAAAGAGGGACGGTCAAATCCGAGTAGACCAGTTCCACCGACCGCGGTCGGCCATCGACGTGGTCCGCAACGGCAGCTGGCGATCCGCCGACGGGCAACTGGTCCACTGGTCCACTGCTACGAGCCGGCACCCCGTAGCGGCCGGACGATCTCCTCGGTGACCACGTCGGTCATCTCGTCGAGCTCGTCGCGAGGGCACTGCAGATTGAGCAACACCGTGTCGACGCCGGCAGCCAGGTATTCCTCGAGCCGGTTCCTGCAGTCGCTCGCGGCGCCGAACAGCAGGTAGCGGTCGGCGATCCGGTCGAAGTCCTGCTGGTACTTCCCGCCGACGCGTTCGGTGATCACCTCACGAGCGCGCTCGCGGTCGGGGTGGACGGTGGCGAACATGTACACCGCCGTACGCCCTTGCCACGGCCGGCCGAGCTCGGCCTCACTCAGCTCGGTGATCCTCGCCCGGCTGTTGGTCACCTGCTCCGGGCTGTACATGTACGGCATCCACACGTCGCCGTACTTCGCGGCCCGCCGCATCGCCGGCTCCTTCCTCCCCGACACCCAGACCGGCAGCGGGCGCGCGGGCACGGGGGCGAGGCGCACGTCGCGGAACGACGAGAACCGACCGTCGAACGTCACGGCGTCACCCGTGAGCAGCTTGCCGACGACCTCGAGCGCCTCGTCCGTGCGTGCGCCGCGCTCCGCGACCGGCACCCCGACGGCCTCGAACTCGGGCGGGAACTCGCCGCCGATGCCCACCCCCAAGTGGAACCGGCCGACGCTGAGGTGGTCCAGGGTGGCCGCCAGCTTCGCGAGCAGCGCTGGCGGGTACAGCGGGACGAGCGAGATGCTGGTGACCAGGCCGATGCTGCTGGTCGCGGCCGCAGCCATGGACAGCGAGATGAACCCGTTGGTCGACTCACCGTGGAACGCGAGATGCTCCCCCGTGCTCACGAACTCGTACCCCAGCCGTTCTGCCTTTGCGGCGAACCCGGTGAGTTGGCTGTCGAGCGGTAGGCAGAGTCCGAACTCGGGCATCGGCGCGTCCTCACGTCTGTCGGGTGTGCCTGTCCCGCACCATAGCGTTTTCAGTGCCGCAGCGATGTGTCCTAGACCACGGTGATGAACAGCGTCGTGCCCGTGACGAGCGCCGCGACCAGCAGACAGATCCAGACGATCAGCAACCGCCACCACACCCGGGTGAACGCCACCGGTGAACGCGTCGCTGCTCGCTGCGGCTCCCAGAGCTCGACGGCGAGCCGGCCGACCAAGCTCGCCGCGGCGACGACGACCACCCACATCCACCACTTGCCGTCCGCGTCGAAAGCGGACAGCACCGCCGCCGCAGCGGCCACCAGCAGCGCGAGGGCCGCAAGCGACAGCCACAGCGACCGCATGATCAGGCCGGCGCGCGCGACCCGCAACGCTACCCCCGCACCGAGCATCGGCAGCACCACGAAGACGGGGGCGACGAGGGCGAGCACCACCATGATGGC
This sequence comes from Streptosporangiales bacterium, assembly GCA_009379825.1. Lineage (NCBI taxonomy): Bacteria > Bacillati > Actinomycetota > Actinomycetes > Streptosporangiales > Streptosporangiales bacterium. The sequence goes on along the minus strand of WHTA01000085.1, from coordinate 11,055 downwards.
GATCATGATCGCGGCGATCGCGAGCATGAGCCCACCGAAGAACGCCTCGATGCCGGACAGTCCTTCGGCGACGCCGTCGGACATGATCTCGTCCACGATGGCGGTGCCGACCGTGTCGAACAGGAAGGCCGTCAGCAGAGCACCAAGCGGGATCGCCGCGGCCACACCGGCCACCGCGCCGCCGGCCGCCACGGCCGAGCGCAGGAACGTAGCGGCGGTCACCCGCCGCGGCGCAGGCGCGACAGGTGGCTGCGCCCACGGTTCCCGCGGCGTGGCTCGGTGCATGGCGACTCTTCCACCCCCGCGTGGAGATCGGACGGCCGCCGAGGCTAGCAGCCAGGACAGGCGCCCGATGTGGTTGCTACGTTCAGCTGTCGGTGAATCATGCTGCGCGACGACGAAACCGGCGCCACGATGGTGGACGGGAGGTCATCATGCGAGTCGCGGTACTGGCCGACGTGCACGGCAACCTACCGGCGCTCGACGCGGTGCTCGCCGAGGTCGATGCGGAAGGCGTCGACCTCGTGGTGCTCAACGGCGACCTGGCGTCCGGACCGATGCCGGCCGAGACCCTGGACCGGCTGGCCGAGCTCGGCGAACGTGCCCACTGGGTGCGCGGCAACGCCGACCGCGAGCTGGTCGCGGCGTACGACGGTGCCGTCGATGCCGCCCTGCCCGCGGAGGTGCGGCAGGTCACCGAGTACTGCGCCGGGCAGCTCGACCGGCGGCACCGCGACCTGCTCGCCGGCCTGCCGCTCTCGGTCACCGTGGACGTGACCGGGCTCGGCCAGGTGCGGTTCTGCCATGCGACGACCCGCGACGACACCGAGATCGTCCTGGTGGACTCCCCGATCGCGCGGTTCGCCGAGGCGTTCGCGGACACGACCGAGTCGACCGTCGTGCTCGGGCACACGCACATGCCGTTCGACCGGCTGGCGGACCGGCGCCGGTTCGTCAATCCGGGCAGCGTCGGCATGCCGTACGGCACCGGCGGTGCGCACTGGGCACTGCTCGGCCCGGCCGTCGTGCTCCGCTGCACTGCCTACGACCTGGACGACGCCGAGGCGACGCTCAGGTCGGCCGCACCCGGGTATCCCGACCTCGCCGGGTTCGTTGCGGAGAACGTGCGTACGGTGCCGTCCGATGCGGAGGCGCTCGCCGTGTTCTCGCGCTGAGCCTCAGGACTCGCGCAGCACGAAGCACCGCAGTGCCGCACCGCGCTCGCCGCCGAGGACGATCCGGTTCTCGACCGCCTTCGTGCGCTCCGCCGTCCAGGGATCGTCGTCGGTACCGGGGTGGAGCACGTACCTGGGGAACTCCGACGAGCTGACCTGCACCCGCAGCCGGTGTCCCGGCCGTACGCGGTAACCGATGCTCCCGAGCTCGACGGTGACCTGGCTCGGCCAGGGCGCGTGGACGAGTGCTGCGCCGTCGAGCAGCTTGACCGCGGTGCCGTCCGGCTGGACCTCGGTGAGCTTGGTCATGACGTGCCCGGAGGAGCAGGTCGACTCGAACCACAGCTGCACGCTCGCCGGACCGGCCAGGTCGAGGGCGTCGCGCAGTGGCTCGGTCTCGAAGATGAGGACGTCGTCGCGCTGTTCCACACCTCGTTCGTCCGCGGGCTCGACCAGTGGGTGGTACGCGTGCGCACAGCTCGGCACCGGGTCGGCCGGGTCATGGACCCAGCTGACCGTGCGTTCGGTGCGATCGGCCACGGGAGCGAGCGCACCGCGCGGTGCCCCGGTCAGGTACCACTCGACCGGCCGGCTCTCCGGCGGCGGCCACGTGTCGCTCTCCCGCCACGAGTCGTGGGCGAGCTTCCACCGCACGGGGGCGGCGTCGTACGTGCCCGCACCGCGGATGAACGGGCCGAAGAAGTCGGCCAGCGGCTGCAGGTATCCGTCCAGGAAGCGTGCCGTCGACGCGCCGTCGGAGCGCGGGTCGACGAACGGCGTGCCGTGTTCGCGCAGCGGCGTCCAGCCGTGGTCGGTCGCGTCCAGCATGAGGAACTGCGGTGCCGTCGCGCTCGCCCGTGCGCGTCGCCAGGTGGCGAGCTGGCCGTGCTGCACGATGTCCCACCACCCGCCGACGTGGAGCACGGGCAGGTCGGCACGCGGCGTCAGCCGGGCGGCGGGATCGAGGTGACCGGCGCCGAGGTCGTCGAGGAACCTCGACCGGCGGCCGCCGAGTGCGGTGGGCACGACCTCGGACAGCGGCCGCACACTCCAGTCCAGCTGTCCCTCGTAGTCGTACAGCGCCTCGTCGATCCAGGTCTCGAACGCCCACAGCGCGCACACCTCGAGGGCGAACACGCCCTGCCTGGTGGCGACGTCGGCGAAGTCCGCCGAGATCACCCGCGGCGCGATCGCGCGGAGCGCGGGGTGGCCGGACGCCGCGGCGGCCCACTGCGTCCAGCCGAAGTACGAGTCGCCGAACATCCCCACCGCGCCGGAACACCAGCTCTGCTTGGTGATCCAGTCGATCGTGTCGTAGCCGTCCGACAGCTCGTGCCGGAACGGTTCCTGTGCACCGTCGGAGCGGATCTTCCCGCGCACGTCCTGCACGACGACCGCGTACCCGCGTTCGTTGAACCAGCGGGCGATCAGCGGCATGAAGCACTCGTCGCCCGCCTTGTCGTACGGCAACCGCGAGAGCACCGCCGGCCAGCGACTGCCCTTCGCCGGGAGGTAGACGTCGGTCGCCAGCCGCACCCCGTCACGCATCCGCACGGCGAACACCCGCGCGTCACCAGGCACCTCGGCGAACGGCCGTCGTCTCGCGCCTCCTGTCATGCCAGTCAATCCAGACCGGTGAGCTTTCCCGCGAATCGCGCCACCAGCGAGGTGCGCGAGGACGCCCGGCGCTCCTCCCACCAGTCGGAGAACGCGAACAGCCGGTACATCGTATGGATGCCGCCCCACCGCAACGGCTCGGGCTCCCAGGACGGCGAGCGGTGCCCCACCCACGCCAGCGTCGCGTGGTCGGTGTCGCGACCGAGTGCGAGGTCCGCCAGCGAGCGCGCGGCCACGTGCGCGGACGTGACGCCGTGTCCCGCGTACCCGCCGGCCTGGCCGAGCCCGGACTCCCGGTCGAAGTCGACGGAGGCACACCAGTCACGTGACACCCCGAGCACGCCGCGCCAGGCATGCTCGACCGGTGTGTCGGCGAGCGCGGGGAAGAACGAGACCAGCCGGTTCCGCAGCACCTCGACGGTGGGTTGGTCGACCTCACCGGTGCCGCAGGTACCCGACGCGTAGCGGTACGGGCTGCCGCGCCCGCCGATCGCGATGCGGCCGTCCGCAGTGCGCTGCGCGTAGACGAAGACGTGTGCGGCGTCGCTGAGCAGGTCCGCCTCGGCCCAGCCGAGCTGCCGCCACTGCTCGTCGGTCAGTGGCGGCGTCACGATCATCGAGCTGTTCACCGGCACCAGCCTGCGCCGCTGCCCGGACAGCGCACCGCTGTATCCCTCGGTGCAGCGCAACACGATCGGCGCGGTCACCGTGCCACCAGGGGTACGCACGGCACCGGGACGGATCTCCGTCACCGGGCTGTCCTCGTAGATCCGAACGCCCCGGCGTTCGACGGCAGCCGCCAGTCCGCTGACCAGTCTCGCCGGGTCGATGCGTGCTACACCGCGGTAGTGGAGCCCGCCGACAGCGCCGTGGATGTCGATCCGGGAGCGTACGCCCGTCGCGTCCAGGACTGCGACGTCGTCCTCCGCGTAACCCCACTGCACGTCACCTGCGCGCCGCTTCCGCAGCCGCTGCATCGCAGCACGCGTCCTCGCGACGACCACGTTGCCGGTCGGCAGGGCGGCGCAGTCGATCGACTCCTCGGCGAGCACGTCGAGCACATCCGTGACGCCGGCTGCCATCGCGCGCTGCAGCCGTCGTACCTCGTCGGCACCGCGGGCGGCGGCGTACCGCTCCCTGTTGCCGGGCAGCAGCGGCGACAGCCAGCCACCGTTGCGCCCGGACGCACCGTAGCCGGCGAACTCAGCCTCGACCACGGCGACGTCGAGGTCGGGCCGGTTCTTCTTCAGGTAGTACGCCGTCCACAACCCGGTGAAACCTGCACCGACCACGCACACGTCCGGATCCAGGGAGCCGGTCACCGCCGGCCGGCGGGTAGCGTCCCCAGAAAGGGACGCCACCCAGTGCGATACCTCGCCGTTACGCACGACCTTCGCCGACCTCCACCAGTTCCGCGGACTCGCCCTCGGGCGTCTGCTTGGGCAACAGCAGACAACTCAACACCATGGCGACCGCGATGACCGCGGTGGCCGCGGCTACCGGCCAGACGGAGCTGGTCTTGTCCGCCAACCAGGTCGACAGGCTCGGCATGATCCCGCCACCGATCACGGCCGCCAGGTGGTAGCTCAACGACGCGCCCGTGTAGCGCACCCGTGCGACGAACAGCTGCACGACCTCCGCCGCGAGCACACCGTAGGTGATGCCGACGAACGCCATGCTCACGATGATCGCCAGGTAGAGCAGGCCGGCTTCCTTCGTGTGGACGAGCATGAAGCCGGGGAACGCCCAGACGACAAGGCCGACCGCACCGACCACCGCGACCTTGCGCGCCGAGTAGCGCACCGCCGCGGCGACGCCGATGAAGATGAACACGGCCTCGGTCGCGGCGGCGATGAGGTTACCTGGCAGCGCCACCGAGGCACTCAAGCCGAGGGTGCTCGTCGCGTACGCCAGCACGAACGAGGTGAAGACGTAGTACGTGGCGAAGACACCGGCGAACGACCCCGTACCGATGAGCACGGCGCGCCAGTGCTTGGCGAGCAGCTCGACCACGGGCACCCTGCTGACCTGCTTGTCGCGCGACACCGCCTCGAAGTCGGGCGACTCGTGGATCCTCCGCCTGATGAAGAAGCCGACCGGCAGCAGCACGGCAGAGAACAGGAACGGCACGCGCCAGCCCCATGTCTCGAAGGCCTCGGGCGGCAGTTGCTGGAGACCGAGGAAGACACCGGTGGCCAGCAGCAGCGCCAGCGGCGAACCGACCTGGGCGAACGAGCCGAACAGCGTCTTGCGGCGCGCGTCCACGTGCTCGATGCCGATCAGTGCGGCACCACCCCACTCGCCGCCTGCAGCGACACCCTGCACCAACCGCAGGAAGCCGAGCAGCAGCGGCGCCCACACGCCGATCGACGCATACGACGGGATCAGACCGATCGCGGTGGTCGCGAGCCCCATCATCAGCAACGTGACGATGAGCGCGATCTTCCTGCCGACCCGGTCACCGAAGTGGCCGAACAGCACTGCGCCGACGGGTCGCGCGAGGAAGCCGACGCCGTACGTGACCATCGCGAGCATCACGCCGATCAGCGGGGTCATCTCGGGGAAGAAGACCTTGTTGAAGACCAGCGCGGCGGCGGTGCCGTAGATGAAGAAGTCGTACCACTCGATGGTCGTACCTATGGCTTGCGCCGACGCTACTCGTCCCAGCGACTGTTGCGCTGCCCCGTTCGTCGTTGTCGTGTCTCGGTCACGTCACTCCTTCCCTTGGTCCCCGTCTGCCAGTTGGTCGCCGTATCCGCCGCCGCCACCGGTGACGACTGCGATCCGGTCTCCCTTGTCGAGCACCGCCTTGAACACACACGGCAGTTCTTCGGTGGCACCACCGACGCGGTGGATCATGAACTGCCCGGTGCCACCTGGCCCACCGCCGTGCAGGCCGGCGGCCGGATGCCGGTGTCTGTCCGCGTACCCGGATACGGCCACGCCGTCGCACTGCGCCTCGTAGACGCGGCGGATGCCGCGCCCGCCGTCGTGCCGGCCCGCACCTTCGGTGCCGTCCGCCATGGCGTACTCGACGATCCGCAGGTGGGTGTAGTCGGTCTCCAACGCTTCGACGGGAGCGTTGGCACAGTTGGAGATCGGGTTGTCGAGGGCGTCCGCGCCCTCGTGGTCGGCGCAGGCACCCCAGCCGCCGCCGAGGATCTCCAACACCACCTGGTAGTCACCCGTCTCGCTCGCCAGGTGGCTCATCGCGAACGCCGTGGTCGTGTCGAACCCGGTGGCCACCGAGCGTTCAGGCAACGGGTCGCCGAGCGCGCGGACAATCGCGTTGAACACGCGGCTAGCGGGCGTCAGCCGCGCCCTGACCGCGGCGGGCGGGCGCGGGTTGAGGACGCTGCCGTACGGCACGTCCAGGGTGAGCGGCCGGTTGCTGCCCTCGTTGAACGGGATGTCCTCGCCGCCGAGCATGCACCTGATCGCGCTCTGCGCGGCCGAGATCGTGGACGCCAGCGGGCAGTTGACGTTGCCGCGGATCTGTCCGTCCGTGCCGGTGAAGTCGAGGTGGATGTGGTCGAAGGCGACCACCACCCGCACCACGACGTTCGCGGTGTCGCCACCCCACGGCGAGGTGTCGAGCGTCTCGACCGCGGTGTACTCACCGTCGGGCATCGACGCGATGGCGTCCCTCGTACGCCGCTCCGAGTAGTCCTTCAGCGCGTCCATCGCCGCGAGCGAGTCCTCGATGCCGTACCGATCCATCAGCTCGCCGAGCCGCTTCGCCGCAGTGCGGTTGGCGGCGAACTGTGCGTTCAGGTCACCGAGTACGAGCTCGGGCACGCGCACGTTCGCGCGGATGATGCGCTCGACGAAGCCGCCGTTCCAGTCCCTACTGACGGAGAACCTCGCCAGCGGCAGGCGTAGGCCCTCCTGGTAGAGCTCGGTCGCGTCGGCGTTCAGACCGGGGCTGCCGCCGCCCACGTCCACGTGATGCGCCACGCTCGCGGCGAACGCCACCAACCGGTCGCGCACGAATATCGGCGTGAACAGGTAGACGTCCTGCAGGTGCTGGCCGCCGCTGTACGGGTCGTTCATCAACAACGCGTCGTCGGGCGTCAACGCCGCCAGGTCGACGGTGTCGGAGAGTCCGCGCAGTGCGTGCGAGATGCCCGCGGTCATGATGGGGATGCACTCGGCCTGGTCGACGACCTCGCCGGCGGCATCGGTGAGGGCGACGGAGAAGTCCCTCGCCTCCCGGACGATCGACGAGAACGCCGCGCGCCGCAGGTCCACGGCCATCTCGCGCGTCACGGAACCGTACGCGGCCTTGAAGATGCCAAGCCGCGACGACAGTGCAGATGCCATCAGCTGTGCTCCAGGATGAGGTTCGTCGTTGCCGGGTCTACGGTCGCACGCCAGCCCGGTGGCACGAAGGTGGTCGACGTGTCGTCGGTGACGATCGCCGGCCCGGCGACCGGAGTGTCGGGCGGCAGCTGCGGGCGTTGCCACGACTGTGCGACGACCTGCTCGCCGCCGATGACGACACTGCTCGTCGCCGGCGCGCCGCCCGGCTGTGCATCGACCCGGGGCAGCCGTACCACCGGGCGCGGCTTGGTCACCGCGACCCGGAACGTCACCAGCTGCACCGCGTTGTTCTGGTCGCTGTGCCCGAACCTGCGTTCGTGCAGCTGGTGGAAGTCGGCGAGCAACCTGGCCACACAGCCGTCGTCGGTGGCAGGCAGCGGCACGTTCACCTCGAAGCCCTGGCCGACGTACCGTATGTCCACGGACGCAGCGAACCGTGCGTCGCTGAGGTCGATGCCATGGTCGCCGAGCTCGGCTCGTGCGGTGTCGGTGAGCACGTCGACGAGTCCCTTCACCTCGGCGTCGGTCAGGCGCGTCGCCTCGACGACGGACGTACGGGAGAACTCCCGCCGGAACGGCGAGGCGAGCAACCCGTACGCGGACGCGAGTCCCGGGTACGGCGGCACCAGCACCCTGCGGATGCCAAGCTCCGCCGCCACCGACGCCGCATGCAGCGGCCCGGCACCGCCGTACGCCAACAGCGTGTGGTGCTCGACGGCGTAGCCGCGTTCCACCGACGCGATCCTTATCGCGCCGCTCATCGCGACGTTGGCCAGTTGCACCGCGGCCTCGACGACCTGGCTGACCGACTGGCCGAGCTCGGCGGCAATCGGTTCGAACGCCCTGCGCGCCGCGTCGACGTCGAGCTGCCAGCGACCGCCGAGCTTGCTGTCGGCCGGCAGCACACCGCACACCACATTGGCGTCGGTGACCGTCGGCTCTGTGCCACCGCGGTCGTAACAGGCAGGACCCGGCTTGGCGCCCGCGCTGGTCGGGCCGACCCTCAGCAGGCCGCCGCTGTCGAGCGACACGATGCTGCCGCCACCTGCACCTACCGTGGTGATGTCGACCATCGGCGTTCGTACGGGCAGTCCGTCGATGACCGCTTCCGCCGTGACCATCGGCTCGCCGCCGGTGACCAGCGCGACGTCGGTGCTCGTGCCGCCCATGTCGATGGTGACGATGTCGTCGAGCCCCGCCGCCTCGGCCACCGCGATCGCACCGGACACACCGGCAGCGGGCCCGGAAAGCAACATGGTGATCGGCCGCGCCGCCACGACGTGCGTCGGCACCGCTCCACCGTTGGACTGCATCACCTGTACCGACTCGATGCCACGGCCGGCGCAGTGCTGCCCGAGCCGCTCCAGGTACCTCGCGACGACCGGTCGCAGGAAGCCGTCCACGGCGGTCGTCGACATCCGCTCGTACTCGCGGAACTCACGTGCTACCGCCGACGAGACCGACACCGGCAGGTCAGGGGCGAGCTCCTGCACCAGCTCCGCGACCCGCTGCTCGTGCGCCGGGTTCTGGTACGAGTGCAACAGGCACACGGCGGCCACCGTCACGCCGGCGGCGCGCAGCCGCTCGACCGCCGCACGTACGGACTCCTCGTCGAGCGGGTCGACGACCGCGCCGTCCGCCGCCATCCGCTCGTCGACCTCGGCGATGCACTCGCGGTCGACCAGGGCGGCCGGCTTCTGGTACTGGAGGTCGTACATCCGCGTGCGGTCCTGCCGCTGCAGGAACAGCACGTCGCGGAAACCTCTCGTGACGAGCAGGCCTAGACGTGCGCCCTTGCGTTCGAGCAGGGCGTTGGTCGCCACCGTGCTGCCGTGCAGGAGCGCGGCGTCGTCGAGTAGCGCGACGTCGAGCTCGCCCAACGCGTCGAGCACCGCCTGCGCGGGATCGCCAGGGGTGGAGAACACCTTGGTCGTCGCACGCAGCTCACCGGCGTCGTCGAGGACGACGAGGTCGGTGAACGTACCACCGCATTCAACTCCGATGCGCATGAGGACCTTTCGCTGGAACTGCTTGACCGCCGTCGATCAGTAGCTGGGTGGGCCGATGGCCCACAGCACCCGAGCTTTCGTGCCTTCCACCTCGACGACACGATGCGGCTGAGAACTGCGGTAGGAAATCGAGTCGAGGGCGCCGAGCTGGTGGGTCTCCTCGCCGACGGTCACCTCGACGCTGCCCTCGAGCACGACGAGGGTCTCCTCGGAGTCGCCGTGGGCGTACACCTCGGTGCCGGTGGAACCACCGGGCCCGATCTCACCCACCAGCACCTCCAGGTTCTGGTTCGCCTTCGGACTGACCCGCACCTTCTGCGCGTCCACCCCGAACTTCAGGTACGTCCCCTCGCCGTGCCGGTGGATCCGCATGTCGCGGGACCACGACTCGTCGAAGAGGTCGCCCACACCCAGTCCGAGCACCGTGCAGATTCGCTGCAACGTCGCGACGCTCGCTCTCGAGATGCCGCGTTCGAGTTGGCTGAGGAAGCTCTCGGTCAGCTCAGCCCGGTCTGCCACCTCGCGCAGGGTCAGCCGTTTCGCCCTGCGCCTCGCGCGCAGCCGGCTCCCCAGGGAATCGGACGCCACACTCACCCCACGGTTCGGTGTTCATAAGGATGCAGCGGCAGCATACAAACATGAGGTGTCACTTAAGTCAACTTAAGTACTCTTTGTAGTCTCTACAGTGCCGACGGTGCGGATACGGTGCGACCATGCGCGGGGAACGTACGCGGTTACCGGTCTGGCTGCTGCTCGGCGTCGTCGCCGTGCTCGTGCTGCTCGCGTACTACCCGTTCGCGTGGGACCCGCCGCGCATGGTGGCCAACGACGTGACGAGGCACCCAGGCGGCACGCTGGCCTTCGGCGACCACAACCGGGCACGTTCGCCCGGCACCCCCGACTGGCTGCCCCGCGTGCGCGCACGCCAGGAGTTCGAGGCGGAGCTCGTGGCGCGCCCCAGGTTCCCGCAGCGCCACCGCGACACCTCGATCATGCTGCTCGCCGACGACGCGTGGCGGACGAACTTCGGCCTCGGCCAGAACGGCAGCGACCTGGTGCTGTGGTTGCGACGCGGCGGATCCTCCGCCGACGGCGGACCCACGTTCGTGGTGCCACGGGCCTTCTCCCGCGGACACTGGACCACCGTGCGGGTGACCGTCCGCCACGACCGGCTGCGCGTGACCGTCGACGGTGCCCTGCGGCTGCGCAGCCCGCTGGCCGAGGGTTCGCTGCGCACATGGGGCGAGGGCCGGCTCGTCCTAGGCGACGAGGTGCAAGGCGGCCGCGGCTGGCGCGGAGAGCTGAAGCACGCGCGGGTAGCGACCGCAGGTGACTCCGTCGACTACCTCGCACCCGGGGCGCTCCAGGTGCCGCGGCGCTACCTGCACCTGCCCGAGCACCTGGCGCCGTTCCCGCCGACGTCCGACAGGGAGTGGTTGATCCTCGGCCTCCACCTGGTGTCCTTCGTACCGGTCGGCCTCCTCATCGCCTGGACGCGACGGCCGCCCGTCCGACCGCTTCCCACCGCGCTGCTCGCCCTCGGGCTCGCCCTCCTGCTCGCGGCGGGCAAGTTCCTGTTCACCGACCGCCACGCCGCCGTCGCCGACCTCGTCGTCGAGTTCCTCGGCGCACTCGCCGGCGGCTGGCTGGCCGCGCCCCTTCTCGCCTGGTGGCACCCCAACCGCCCCCGTCGCCACCAGCAGCCCAGTATCCGCGACACGTGCTAGACGAGGTGCGACAGCTTGGCGTGCGGCTGACCGACCATTTCGGCGCTGGTGAGCTGCATTTCTACTAGATGGTTGATTCCTTGGTCAGTGGTCGTAGGCGGTTAGTGATCGTTTGCTGGTGACGCCGGTGGTCCAGTTGGTCCAGATGCCGGAGGTGAGGGCGAGGAGTCGCTGGGCGATGCGGGTGAAGACTCCGGTGGGTGT
>WHTA01000084.1 GCA_009379825.1 Streptosporangiales bacterium | reverse complement strand
TCCGCCATCGACGGCGGCATCAACATCAGCTGCTCACGATCACACACCGCGAAGTTGTAAGCCACGCACCGATTCTTCCGACCGCCACGGACCACGGGCGCCCACGAAACGCGGATCCAGAGCCTGATTCGTGCGACAGCCCGCGGGGCAACGATTTCCCCGCACTGCTCGATGTTCGCTGCCCGCGCCGGCGCGGCTGTGCGAGCGACGGAGCCCGGTCCCACTCCGCCACGGAAAGGACGGCCGATGCCCCTCACCGAAGATCCGGAGGACGCGGCGTTCTCCAGCTGCTACCTCGGCGTCGACGTCGGCGGCACCTTCACCGACCTGCTGTTCTACGACGACGACGGTGAGATGCACTGCGTGAAGGTGCCGAGCACGAAGCAGCAGCCGGCGAACTCCACGCTGAACGGCATCGCGGAGCTGAAGGCGCGTCCGGGCGCGGCCATCGCCGGGTGGAGCACCATGCACCACACCCACTCCAGCACGGTGGCCACCAACGCGGTCATCGAACGCACCGGCGCGGTCGTGGGAATGCTCGTCACCAAGGGGATGCGGGACGTGCTGACGCTCGGCCGGTTCGCGCTGCCGCACCCGATGCGCTTCGACTCGCGGCGCGTCGCACCGCTGATCCGCAGGGGAGCGACCCGCGAGGTGCGGGAACGCATGACGGTCACCGGTGACGTGCTCCAGCCGCTGCACGAGGACGACGTGGTCGACGCTGCGGCGGAGCTCGCCGCGCAGGGCGTCCAGACGATCGTGGTCTGCTTCCTGCACAGCTACCGGAACCCGGCGCACGAGGAGCGGGCCGCCGCACTGGTCACCGAGCGTTTCCCCGAGCTTTCCGTGCAGACGTCCAGTGCGGTGTGGCCGCAGGCCCGTGAGTACGAGCGGGCGACGTTGGCGTCGATGAACGCGTTCGTGCAGCCGACGGTGGCGAAGTACGCCGGTGACCTGATCGACGGCGTGCGCGAGCTCGGCATCACCACCGCGCCGCGGATCGCGCGCTCCAACGGCGGCGTCGAGCTGCTCAGTACGCTCAGGCACCGCCCGGTCGCGGCGTTGCTCTCCGGTCCGGCAGCGGGGGTCACCGGCGCTGCGCTTGCGGCGGCGGAGACGGGATGGGCGGACGCCGACCTGCTCACCGTCGACATGGGCGGCACCAGCGCCGACATCGGCGTCATCCGTGCCGGCCAGCCGGTGCTCAGCAGCGAGGAGCACATCGCGGAGTTCCCTTTGCTGCTGCCGTCCATCGCCGTGTCGGCGATCGGAGCCGGTGGCGGGTCCATCATCTGGCGGCAGAACGACACCCTGAAGGTGGGGCCACGCAGCGTCGGTGCCGATCCAGGACCGGCCTGCTACGGCAACCCGGACGCGACGCACGCCGCGCTCACCGACGCCTTCCTCGTCGCCGGCCTGCTCGGCGCGGGTCAGCAGCTCGCCGGCCGGCTGCCGTTGCAGGCGGAACCCGCGGCGTCGGCGCTGGCCCAGCTGGGTGCAGGCACCGCGGCGGAGACCGCAGACAGCGCGATCAGGATCGCGATCTCCATGATGGCGGCCGAGTCGATGAACGTACTGTCGAAGCGCGGCATCGACGCCGACGAGTTCCGCCTCGTCGCGTACGGCGGGGCCGGTCCGCTCGTCGCCGCGCTGCTCGCCGACGAGATCCGCATCCGGTCGGTGCTCATCCCACACACGCCAGGCGCATTGAGCGCCTTCGGCGCGGCGCAGAGCAACCTGGAAGGCGACCTGCTCGAGCCCGTCTACCAGACGACCGACGAGCTGTCGCGCGACGCGCTCGCGACCCACGTCGCCGCGCTGAAGCAGCAGATCGACGCCTGGATCGCCACGCAGAACAGCGAGCTGAAGCTGCCGGAGATCGTCGTGCAGTTCTCCGCAGAGATGCGCTACGACGGCCAGGGCTACGACGTCAGCGTGCCGGTGTTCGCCGAGTGGCTGGAGGAGGCGGACATCCCCGCGATCCTCGACGCGTTCCACACCGCGCACGAGACCGCGTACGGGCACTCGAGCAAGGACGCCGCGGCGTGGCTGAACGAGCTGCGGGCGCACGTGATCGGCGTCATCCCCAAGGTGGAGAGCAAGCCGTCGGCGGTCGAAGGCACGTCGCAGCCGCAGGGGCATCGTGACGTGCGGCTCGGTGGCCGGGAGTTCAGCGCCGCCGTCTACCAACGCCCGGATCTCGCGGCGGACACCACGACCGACGGGCCGGCCATCATCGACCAGATGGACACCACCACGTTCGTCCCCGGGGGCTGGACAGCGCACGTCCACAGCTCGCTGAACATCACGCTGAACCGACAGAAGTGAGGGTGTGCTGATGTCCACCACCAAGACGACCGATGCGACGACCGTCGAAGTGCTGGCGAACCTCTACCGCGCCGTCGTCGACGAGATGGCCTGGGTGCTGCTGCGCTCCTCACACACCACGTTCGTCAAGGAGACGCAGGACTTCTCCACCGGCCTGCTCACGCCTGAGGGCGAGATGTTCGCGGCCCCGTACGCGATGGGCGCGACGCCGCTCGTCGGCATCCCGATGGCCGCGGGGACCACGGCGTTCGACGACTGGGCGGAAGGCGACGTGGCGATCGCCAGCGACCCGTACCTCACCGGCGGGATGGTGATGCATCTCAACGACCTCTACGTCTTCCGGCCGGTGTTCGTCGACGGCGAGCTGTTGTGCTTCGCGTGGGCGTTCATCCACTGCACCGACGTCGGTGCGCAGTGCCGGGCAGCATCCACATGAGGAACCACGAGATCTTCCAGGAGGGCATCCGGCTGCGGCCGACCAAGCTCGTACGCCAGGGCGAGCTCAACGAGGACGTCTGGAACATCTTCGCCGACAACAGCAGGATCCCCGAGCTCAACTGGGGCGACATCTCCGCCATGCTCTCCGCGCTGAAGGTCGGTGACCGCAGGATCCACGGCCTGATCGAGCGACACGGCCTGGATGCCGTGCAGGAGTCGATGTACCGGACGCTCGACAACACCGAGGCGCTCACCCGGCAGGTGCTGGCCGAGATCCCGGTAGGCAGCTACTCGTTCACCGAGTACTTCGAGGACGACTACGTCAGCGACCTGCCGGTGCGCATCCAGGTGGAGCTGACCGTACGCGACGACGGCACGGTGGGCCTCGACTTCAGCGGCTCCGACCCGCAGGTGCGGGCCGCCATCAACCTCCCGACGGGCGGCAACCGGCACCACCCGTTCCTCTGCCTGGGGCTGGTCAACTTCGTGGTCACCCACGGGCACGGTCTGCACTACAACGGCGGCATCCACCGCTGCATCGACCTCACCATGCCCGAGCACTCGGTGGTGAACTCCTCGTACCCGGCGGCCTGCGGTATGCGCTTCTCGACCGCGTGCCGGATCCAGGAGGCCGTGCTCGGCGCGCTGAACAAGGCGGTTCCGCAACTCGTGCCTGCGGGCGGGGCGGACCAGAGCGTCATCACCTACATCTCCACATCGGAGCTGGGCAAGCCAGGACGAGTGGTGGTGGCCAACCCGGTGCAAGGCGGCAGCGGCGGCGGCATGAACCTCGACGGGGAGTCGGCCGTCAACCTGGCGGCGGCGTTCCTGCGGAGCGTGCCCGTCGAGGTGCTCGAGGCGGAGTGCCCGGTCACCGTGCATGCATTGCGGTTGCGTCCGGACAGCGAGGGCGCTGGCCGTCTGCGCGGCGGCTTCGGTCTCGAGTACGCGTTGCAGGTGCACCACCCGGACGCGGTCTTCGTGATGCGCGGCCAGGATCGGCACCGGTTCAGCGGTTTCGGCGCCGACGGCGGCCAGGCGGGTACCACGGCGAAGTGCACGGTCGCCGTCGAGGACGGTTCCCTCCTCGACATCGGCAAGGACTCCGTCTACGGTCCGGGCCCTGCCGACGTCATCCACTTCGTCTCCGGCGGCGGTGGCGGTCAGGGGCCGGCCGTCGACCGGGAGCCGCAGTCCGTCGCGGACGACTTCTTCGACGGTCTGGTCAGCGCCGAGCGCGCGAGGGACGCCTACGGCGTGGTCGTGGACCAGGCAGGGGACGTCGATACGGCGGCGACCGCCGCCGCGCGCGCCGGGATGGACGCCCGCCACGGACAGTTCGACTACGGACCCGGCCGCACCGGCTGGGAGGCCAGGTACGGCGACGTGGCCGACCGGGTGGCCGAGTGGCTGCCACGACTGCATCCGTCCGTCCGCCGGTGGGCGCAGGCGAGCATCTACGCCCACCTGGACGCAACCGCCGACACCGTCACGGGGAAGGAGATCGACGCGGCGATCGCCGCCGTGGAACGCGGCCTGCAAGCCTTCGGCCCGCCAGGGTCGACGGAGTCGCTGTACTTGCCGAACACCGCCGACTGACAGGCGGGTCGGAACCACGGGGATCCATATTCCAACGGACATCGGGACCAGCGATGCAAACTGACCAACCGATCGAACCCCGCCCAGACCTGTCAGTGCCCGCACCTGTCTATCGCCGCGTGCTCGGCTCGGCCCTGATCGGCAACCTCGTCGAGTGGTACGACAACGCCGTCTACGGGGTGTTGGCCGCGATCATGGCGGTGCACTACTCCCCTCGGAAGACCAGACGGTCGCCCTGATCGCCGCGTTCTCCGGTTACGCCGTCGGCTACCTCGTCCGCCCGATCGCCGGCACGATCATCGGCCGGTTCGCCGACACCTGGGGGAGGCGGAACACGCTGATCCTCACCATCGCCGGCATGTCGCTCGGCACCGCGGGTATCGGCTTCCTCCCCACGTACGCGCAGATCGGTGTCGCGGCCACCATCCTGCTCGTGCTCATGCGGGTGGTGCAGAGCATCGGCGCCAGCGCCGAGTACACGACGACGGCGGCCTTCCTGCTGGAACACCAACCGGACAACAGGAAGAACCGGTTGGGCGGCTACACCGCCGTGGGTGCGTTCGCCGGCTTCGGCCTCGCCGGTCTGGTGGCCGCGGCGCT
Organism: Streptosporangiales bacterium; assembly: GCA_009379825.1. NCBI lineage: Bacteria > Bacillati > Actinomycetota > Actinomycetes > Streptosporangiales > Streptosporangiales bacterium. Next base: position 17,490 of record WHTA01000084.1, on the reverse strand, counting down.
GGCCACCATGATGAGCGAGGAGACGTTCCACGCCTGGGGCTGGCGGGTGGCGTTCCTGATCGCCTTGCCGCTGGCGGGGATCGGGCTCTACATGCGGAAGCGGTTGGAGGACACCCCGGAGTTCCAGTGGGTGAAGGAGAAGCAGGCGGAGCTCAACGTCGAGCAGAAGCCGTTCAGCTACGCGGTGCGGACGCAGTGGAAGGCCATGCTGCTCATGTTCGTGCTCGGCGCGGGGAACCGTGGCTCGACGTTCGTGCTCAGCGTGTACCTCGTGCCGGCGTTGATCCTGAAGGGTTTCTCCGACGTCGGGTCGTACTCGATGCTGGCGTTCGGGAACCTGGCGGTGTGCCCGGTGCTGGTGCTGGCCGGGATCATCGCCGACCGAATCCACGAGCGCAACATGCTGATCCTCGGTTACGCGTTCACGGCCGCGAGCATCGTGCCCATCTTCATGTTGGTGGGCAGCGGGCAGGCCGGGCTGGCGTACGTCGCGCTCGCGCTCTACGCGGTCGGTCTCGGCGCCACCATGGGACCGTTGACCACCATGTTCGTGTCGGTGTTCCCGCCGGACGTGCGAGGCACGGCGAGTGGCCTGACGTACAACGTGGTGACGACGGCGATCGGCTCGACCGCGCCGATCGTGGGGGTGTGGCTGACGTCGAGGTTCGGCGACCTCGCGGTCTCGTACTACCTCGCGTTCCTCTCCGTGCTCTCGCTCGTCGCGGTGCTCTTGGCCAGGCGCTTCATCAGCTCGGCGAAGATCAGGCACAGCCTCTCCGAGACCGGTGAGCTGGCGGCGCGGCTGTGACGGCGTCCGGGCGGCCGCGGGTGGCCGTCGTCGGCATGGGCACCGTGGGCAGCCAGGCCATGTGGCGGCTGGCTGCCCGCGGTGCCGAGGTCGTGGGCTTCGACCGGTTCGCGCCGGGGCACGACCGCAGCGGCGCCGGCGGCGACACCCGGATCTTCCGGTTCGCTGCGTCCGAGGGCGCGGAGTACGTACCGCTGCTGCGGCACGCCGACGCGCTGTGGCGGCAGCTCGAGCGCGAGTCGGGTCGACAGCTGCGCGACCTCACCGGGTGCCTGCTCGTCGGGCAGGCGGAGGACCCGACGCTCCCGCAGTCGGGCGCCGACCTCGAGGAGCTGTCCGCCGGCAAGGTGGCCGCGCGGTTCCCCGGTTACCGGCTCGCGCCGGACGAGCGGGCGGTGTTCGACCGCGGTGGCGGGTGCATCCACGCGCCGCTCGCCGTCGTCGCTGCTGCACTGCGCGCGGAGCAGCTCGGCGCCCGGCTGCACCGCTACACCACGGTGACCGAAGTGCGTGCGTGCGACGACGGCGTGGACATCGTGACGGACGGCGGGGTGCAGCGCTTCGACCGCGCTGTGGTCGCCGCGGGTGCCTGGGTTGGTCAGCTCTTCCCCGAGCTCGGCCTGCCGGTGGACGTGCGGCGCAACCTCAGCTTCTGGCACCCGTGGCAGCCGCCCGTCCGCGACGCCGCGGCGCTGCCGGCGCTGATCCGTGCCTCGTCGCCGGGCTTCTACGGGGTGCCGTCGCCCGACGGGCTGACCATGAAGCTCGGCCTCACCGCGGAGCTGCACAGGTCCGTCGACGACCCGAACCGGCTGGACCGGGCGGTGGCTCCGGAGGAGCTCGACGACTTCAGGCGCGTGATCCGCGCCCACCTGCCCGGGCTGCACGAGGAGCCGACCAGGCTCGGTGCGTACATGGAGGCGTACTCGGCGGACCGGCACCCGTTGGTCGGCAGCATGTCCGGCGTACCGAACGTGGTGTTCCTCGCGGCGTTCTCCGGGCACGGCTTCAAGATCTCGCCCGCCATCGGCGACGCGGCCGCCGACCTGGCGCTGACCGACGGCACCGCGCTGCCGGTGGCGTTCCTGGCCGCCGACCGCAGCATGGCGTGCTGAGATGGCCGGCTCAGAACGACGGCGGCGAGTTCACGCAGATCACCGTCACAGGTACGTCGCCGACGTTCTTCCACCAGTGCGGCAGCGACGACTGGAACGTGACGGTGTCCCCGGGCTCGAGCACGTAGGACTCGTGCGCGACGTGGACCTCGAACCTGCCGGTCAGGACGTGCACCGTGTCCTCACCCTTGTGCTGGAACGGCCGGGCGCTGCCGTCGAAGCCGACCGGCACCTCGCAGTGCATCATCGCCAGGTCGCGTTGCAGGTTGGGGGAGAGCAGCTCGTAGACGAGTCCCTCGTACGGGATCACCAGTCGCTTGCGGTCGTCGTTGCGTACGATCGCGCACTGGTCCGGCCGCAACGCACCGCCCTCCGTGTCGCCGTGGCCGTAGCCGGCGGACGGCACCTGGTGGAACAGGTCGCTGAGCCTGATGTCGAGGGTCGCCGCGATCTTCTGCAGGGTGAGCAGCGACGGGTTGCCGCTGCCGCGTTCGAACTTGCTGAGCAGCCCCTCGCTGATGCCCGACTGGGCGGAGAACGCCTTGAGCGACAGCCCCCGATCGCGCCGTGCGTCGCGGAGCAGTTGGCCGAGCATCGCGGTGTCGGCGGTGGCGGCGTCGACCGGTGACGGTTCGTCGGCGCTTTCCGGGGCGGATGTCCACGTCGTCGAGTGACTCAAGATCCGATCCCTCACTTTGTTGCAGCGTTGCTCACTATAATGCACACTATAGCTGATGGAGGTCTGCCGTGAGTGATCTGGGTACTCGACCGATGCTCTTCAGTCCGTACACCCTGCGCGGCGTGACGTTCCCGAACCGGATCGTCATCGCACCGATGCAGATGTACATGAGCGGCCCCGACGGGGTGGCGACCGACTGGCACTTTCAGCACCTGTCGAAGTACGCGGTCGGCGGCGCGGGCACCGTGATGACGGAGGCGCTGATCGTCGACCCCGTCGGCCGCAACACGTACGGCGACTGCGGCATCTGGTCCGACGAGCACGTGCCGCCGTTGCGGCGGATCGCCGACCTCCTGCACCAGCAGGGTGCAGTGGCGGCCGCGCAGCTGCACCACGCCGGCCCGAAGTCGGCGCGGCAGCGGCCGTGGGAGGGCCTCGGCCCGCTCGGCGACGCGGAGGCGGCGAAGGGTGAGCCGCCGTGGCAGCCGGTCAGCTCGACCGACGGCCGCACCATCGACGGCTGGCACCAGCCGCGCGCCATGACCGTCGCGGAGATCCAAGAGCTGGTGACCAAGTACGCCGACGGGGCCAGGCGGGTCGATGCCGCGGGCTTCGACGTGCTGGACATCCACGCGGCGCACGGGTACCTCATCCACTCCTTCCTCTCGCCGGTGGCGAACCACCGCACCGACGCGTACGGCGGCGACCGCGAGGGCCGGATGCGGCTGGCGCTCGAGATCGCCGAGGCGGTCCGGGCCGTGTGGCCGGCGGACAAGCCGATCTTCTTCCGCATCTCGTGCGTCGACTGGCGCCGCGATCTGGACGACCGCACCGACGGCTGGACGATCGACGACAGCTGCGTGCTCGCTGGCGAGCTGCAGCGGCGCGGGGTCGACCTGATCGACTGCTTGTCCGGCGGCATCAGGGCGGAGAACTCGATGATGGACTTCGCGAAGAAGCGGCAGCAGATGCGCCGCGGGCACCAGGTGCCGTACGCGGAAGAGATCAGGAACCGCACCGACATCCCGACCATGGCCGTCGGCGTGATCCTCGACGGCCCGCAGGCCGAGGCGATCCTGCGGGCGGGTCGGGCGGATCTCGTTGCCATCGGGCGCGAGGCGCTCACCGACCCGCACTGGGCGGTGCACGCGGCGCAGGCGCTCGGCGCCGACCCGGAGTGGGGGATGTGGCCGCCGTCGTACGGGTGGTGGTTGAAGATGCGGGAGCGCGTCGGCGTCGCCGACTGAAGCGTGTGGCCGATGCCGGTGGTTCGCCGGCCGGTCGGCCGGCGAACCACCACGGCGTCGGGTCCACCGCTGGTCCGCGGCGAGGTCTGTCAGCTCGCCACGGTGGACGGGCGGGACCGCACACGTGTTTTGGGCACGGCGTCGTGTGCGGCCCCGCGTCTTGCTCCAGCAGCCGGTCGCCGAGGCGGCTGCTAGAAGTTGTTGCGGATCGGGACGAACGGCGGGGTGCTGGTGAGGCAGCGCAGGCATGGCCACTTCCCGCCACACCGTGAGCACTTGCCGTCGATCTCGCGCGGTGTCTCGGACTCGGGCGCGCGGTCCTCGCCGTCACCCGTAGTGCGACCGTCTCCTCGTTCCTGAGTCCCCACGATCGCCGTCCTCTCGCCGCCGCCTGCGTCCCCGGTCCGCGCCGGCGGGTACCCGTAGACCCCTCGACTACGGGTCCCCGCCAGCTCGTCGCTGGGTTCTGGTGATGGGACGGGGATGGCGCGCGATCATGACGCGGGTTCGCGGAGAAATTTTTGGCGACCGCGGCCCTCGGTGGCGAGGTTGTTACTCTGCACGGTGTGGCCATTGATCCTGACGCACCTTCGCTCGACGAGCTGGAGAGCACGTTGCGCGACGTCGAAGCCGTGCTCGACATCGAGGAGATGAAGCGCACCGCTCGCGATCTGGAGGATCAGGCGGCGGCTCCCGGCCTGTGGGACGACCCGGAGCAGGCGCAGCGGGTCACCAGCAAGCTCTCCTACCTCCAGGGAGAGATCAAGAAGCTCGCCGCACTGCGCGAGCGGATCGACGACCTGCGGGTGCTGTTCGAGCTGGCGTCGGCCGAGGACGACGCCGCGACGCTCGCCGAGGCGGAGCAGGAGCTGCGGGCGCTCGGCACGCGGGTCGGCGAGCTCGAGGTGCGCACCCTGCTGTCCGGCCCGTACGACGAGCGCGGCGCGCTGGTCACGGTCAACGCGCAGGCCGGTGGCGTGGACGCCGCGGACTGGACCGAGATGGTGCTCCGCATGTACACGCGCTGGGCCGAGCGCAAGGGCTGCCCGGTCGACGTGTACGACACTTCGTACGCAGAAGGTGCCGGGCTGAAGTCCGCCACGTTCACCGTGAACGCTCCGTTCGCGTACGGGACGTTGCGAGGCGAGCACGGAACGCATCGACTGGTGCGGATCTCGCCGTTCGACAGCCAGAACCGGCGGCAGACCTCGTTCGCCGGTGTGGACGTGGCGCCGGTCGTCGAGATGACCGACCACATCGACGTCCCCGACGACGAGCTACGGATCGACGTCTACCGGTCGTCGGGCCCCGGTGGACAGAGCGTGAACACCACCGACTCCGCCGTACGCATCACGCACGTGCCGACCGGAATCGTCGTGAGCTGTCAGAACGAGCGGTCGCAGCTGCAGAACCGGGCCAGGGCGATGGACGTGCTCAAGGCCAAGCTGCTCGAGCGGCAGCAGCAGGAGGAGGCCGCCACCATCGCCGGCCTGCGCGGCGAGGCGACCACCAGCTGGGGTACGCAGATCCGCAACTACGTGCTGCACCCGTACCAGATGGTGAAGGACCTGCGTACCGAGGTGGAGACGTCGAACACCGACGGTGTGCTCGACGGTGACCTGGACGCGTTCATCGAGGCCGAGATCCGCTGGCGCCGGCAGCAGGAGACCGCGGCCGCCCAGTCCTGAAAGGGCTGAGGCTAGGCGAAGCTGCGGACCAGGCCGAAGACCAGCCCGAACAGGGCGAGTGCGGCCAGCAGCACGTAGACGAGGGCGGTGTTCCTCGAGCTCTCCCGCAGCTCGGTGCGGGACTCCCGGCAGCTGGGGCAGCGTCCTTCGATGACTCGGCCAGCACAGTTCGCACAGATCAACTGATCGAGGCCCACGGTGCTGCCTTTCGCTCGTCCCCCTTGGCTAGCCGCGTCGGGACTCGCCTGAGGTCCCCCTCCTGCAACAATGCCCTACCGCGGCCTAGACTTCCATGGTGCCACCCACCCGCCCCGAGTGGGTACCGAGGAGAAATCCTGGTCATGGCCGTGACCCGAGCTTTCGGCCCGGTACGGGACCCCGCCTCCGACGAGATCCGGACATACCCCCTAAACTGCGAGTCGTGATGCAATTGTGATCAGTTTCGAAGACGTGTCCAAGGTGTACGCCACCCAACAGCGCCCCGCCCTGCAGAACGTGTCGGTCGAGGTGGCGAAGGGCGAATTCATCTTCCTGGTCGGCGCCTCCGGCTCGGGGAAGTCGACGTTCCTGCGGCTCGTGCTACGCGAAGAGCGGCCGAGCGGGGGCGACATCCACGTCGCCGGCAAGGAGCTCAACCGCCTGTCCAGCTGGAAGGTGCCACAGCTGCGCCGCCAGATCGGCTGCGTGTTCCAGGACTTCCGGCTGCTCCCGAACAAGACCGTCTGGGAGAACGTGGCGTTCGCGCTCGAGGTGCTCGGCAAGAACAAGAAGCTCATCAAGCGCTGGGTCCCCGAGACGCTGGAGCTGGTGGGGCTGGACGGCAAGGCCGACCGGCTGCCCGACGCCCTCTCCGGTGGTGAGCAGCAGCGCGTCGGTATCGCGCGCGCGTTCGTCAACCGGCCGATGATCCTGCTGGCCGACGAGCCGACGGGAAACCTGGACCCTGCGACCAGCATCGGCATCATGAAGATCCTGGACCGGATCAACCGCACTGGCACGACCGTAGTGATGGCGACGCACGACGCGGCGATCGTCGACTCGATGCGCAAGCGGGTCGTCGAGCTCGAGCTCGGCAAGGTCGTCCGTGACCAGTCCCGTGGCGTATACGGCTACTCGAGCTGACCTGACGAAGCGGCGAGCGCGCCAGAATCGGCGCTTTCACCGCGCTTTTACGACGAGGACACCATGCGACTGAGTTTCATCCTCTCCGAGATGTGGATCGGCCTGCGGCGCAACCTCACCATGAGTCTTGGTGTGTTGGTTACGACCGCGGTGGCCCTGACCCTGCTGGGTGTCGGCCTGTTCGCCTGGGCGCAAGTGGGCGCCATGAAGGAGTACTGGTACGACAAGGTCGAGGTCAGCGTCTTCCTCTGCGGCGAGGAGACCAAGCTGCCGGCGTGCGACCAGTCTGGTCCGATGACCGCCGAGCAGATGAGCCGGCTGAAGTCCACCCTCCAGGGCATGCCGGAAGTACAGAAGGTCTACTACGAGAGCGAGGAAGCCGCGTACCAGCGGTTCAAGCAGCAGTTCAAGGAGTCTCCTTCGCTCACCGAGCACGCCCGTAAGGGCGACATCCCGGCCTCCTTCCGGGTGAAGCTGAAGGACCCGCAGAAGTACGAGTACGTGACCGAAGCGGTGAAGGGGCGGCCAGGCGTCGCCTCGGTGGCCGACTTCAAGACCGTGCTCGGCCGGTTCTTCGCCGTGTTGAACGCGTTGCGCAACGGCGCGTTGATCCTGGCGGCCTGCGGGATGCTCGCCGCGGTCCTGCTGATCGGCAACACGATCAGGCTCGCCGCGTTCTCCCGGCGCAGGGAGACCGGCATCATGCGCCTGGTCGGTGCGTCCAACTTCGCCATCCAGATGCCGTTCCTGCTCGAAGGAGCCGTCACCGGCTTGCTCGGTGGCATGGTGGCGTCGAGTGCGGTCTACTCGCTGAAGGTGTTCGTGGACGTACGGGTGAAACCGGAGTTCATGAACTTCGCGTTCCTCAGTTGGCAGAGCGTGCACCTGATCGTGGCGCTGCTGTTGCTCACCGGCATGCTGTTGTCGATGCTCGCGTCGTTCTTCACCATTCGAAGATATCTGCGGGTCTAGGGCGTGCCCTGATGGTCAAGGAGAAGGGCCGCAAGCTCGTCGCGCAGAACCGGAAGGCCAGGTACGACTACCACGTGGTGGACACGTACGAGGCCGGCATGGTGCTGACCGGCACGGAGGTGAAGTCGCTGCGGCAGGGGCGTGCGTCCCTGGTCGACGGCTTCGCCACCGTGCGCGACGGCGAGGTCTGGCTGCAGAACGTGCACATCCCCGAGTACACCGAGGGCACCTGGACCAACCACGAGCCCCGCAGGGCACGCAAGCTGCTGCTCAACAGGCACGAGATCGACAAGCTCGCCGGCACCGTCAAGGACGCCGGGGTGACGATCGTCCCGCTGTCGCTGTACTTCAAGGACGGCAAGGCGAAGATCGAGATCGGCCTGGCGCGCGGCAAGCGCGCGTACGACAAGCGGAAGGCCATCGCAGAACGCGACGCGAACCGCGAGATGCAACGTGCGGAGCGGGTGCGCAACCGCGGTGCAAAGTAGGATGCCGCGCGACACCGTGCGCCGCCTGTGCGCGGCCACGCTCGTCGGCGCCCTGCTCGCGACCCTTCTGGTGGCGTGCGGTGAGTCGGACGCCGAACGCACCGCGCGGTCGTTCCTCAGCGCGTGGCAGCGCGGCGAAGGGCAGGCGGCGGGCCGTCTCACCGATGCGGCGCCCAAGGAGGTCGCGAAGCGTCTCGACGGCGCGTTCGACGACCTGCAGGCGGGCCGGCCGCGGTTGCGCCTCGGCGACGTCACCGAGGGCGACTCGGGCGAAGCGACGGCGACCTTCCGGGCCACCATGCGACTGCAGACGCTGGGCGTCGAGTGGTCGTACCGGGGACGGCTCGCGCTGCGGGAGGTGGACGGTCGCTGGCGGGTGGTGTGGGCGCCGACCGTGATCCATCCGCAGCTCAAGCAGAAGTGGCGGCTGTGGCTGGCGAGGCAGTTCCCTTCCCGTGCGCCGATCTATGACGCCGGCGGCGGTCGGCTGATGCTCAACCGCAGCGTCGTCGTGGTGGGTGTGGTGCCCGCCGCGATGAAGAACGAGGCGCGCACCCTTCGCATCCTCGAGCGCGAGATCGGCATCGACGCCGAACAGAACGCCGAGCTGATCGAGAAGTCGCCGCGCGAGAACTTCGTGCCGCTGATCACGTTGCGCAGTACGGACTACGAGGCGGCGAAGAAGGACATCCACGACCTGCCAGGCGTCCAGTTCCGCACGGAACACCGGCCGCTGGCGAAGACCCGGGGCTACGCGCGGCAGCTGCTAGGCACCGTGGGTCCGGTGACGGCGGAGCGGCTGAAGGAGCTCGGCTCGCCGTACACGTCGGCGGACAACGTCGGCAGTGCCGGCCTGCAGGCCGAGTACGAACGCCGCCTCGCCGGTGTGCCGAAGGGCTGGGTGCAGGTCGTCGACGACCGCGGCGTGAAACGCAAGACGCTCGCCACCTTCGCCGGCCGCGGCGGCCACGCCGTACGTACCAGCATCGACGAGTCCGTGCAGGACGCCGCGGAACGCGCGCTCGACACGACGAGCAAACCGGCGGCGCTCGTCGCGGTGCGGCCGTCGTCCGGCAAGGTGCTCGCCGTCGCCAACCGCCCGGTCGACGACTCGTTCAACCGCGCGCTTGTGGGGCAGTACCCGCCGGGCTCGACGTTCAAGGCGGTGACGACCGCGGCCCTGCTCGACAACACGTCGCTGCGGCCGCAGACCACCGTGCCGTGCCCGCCGACGATCACCGAGGGCGGCAAGCAGTTCCGCAACTTCGAGGGCGAGGCGGCCGGCTCACCGAGCTTCCGCGAGGACTTCGCCATCTCGTGCAACACCGCGTTCATCCGGCTGGCCAGGAAGCTGTCCGGTGCCGAACTGCGCGACGCCGCACGTACGTTCGGGTTCGGCGCCGAGTACTCGCTCGGCGTGCCGAGCTACTCCGGCCAGATGCCGAAGCCGCGCGACGCGACGGAGCACGCAGCCGCGTCGATCGGCCAGGGCCGCGTCCTCGCCAGCCCGCTGACCATGGCCACGGTCGCCGCCGCGGCACGCAGCGGCACCTGGCGCCCGCCCGTGCTGGTCACCAAGCCGGATCCCGGTGAGCAGGACAAGCCGCGCCGGCTCGACCCGCAGGACGCGCGCACCCTGCGCTCGCTGATGCGCGGCGTGGTGACGGACGGGACGGCTAACGGGCTCGCCGGCATGTCCGGCGTGGCGGGCAAGACGGGCACCGCCGAGTACGGGTCAGAAGACCCGCCACGTACCCATGCCTGGTTCATCGGCTACCGCGGCGACCTCGCGTTCGCCGTCCTGGTCGAGGACGGCGGCGTCGGCGGCCGCGCGGCCGTGCCGATCGCGAAGACGTTCCTACGTCACAACTGATCGTGTTGGTCAGATTGCGGCATGTCAGACACTTGCGGCGCCCTCGGACGCCAATGCCTAGAGTGACAGGCGTTGGCTAGAAGACCTGGCGTTGGGGCGTTGTCGCTCAGGTGACCAATAACGGGGCTACTGTCGTAGCCCGGTGACGCTACTGGCCGGGCGGAATCGACAGGAGACATCGCGATGCCCCGTCCTCCGCAGATCCTCGCTACCAGCGGTGGCCTCCAGGCTCGCCCGGGTGTCCGGTTCCTGGACCGCTCCGGTCTGATCAACGAGGCGCTGCGGCTGTCCGAAGTGCGGACACCGAAGATCTGCGGCATCTTCACCGCGGTGGGCGATGACACGGGCATGATCGCGCGTTGGCACGACGCGGTCGGCGCGAGCGCGGACGTGCACACCAGCCACCTGACGGTCTTCGACATGCCGAACCACAAGGACTACCGCAAACACCTGCTCGCCCAGGACGTCATCTGGGTCTGCGGCGGCTCCACGGCGAACCTGCTCGCGCTGTGGCGGGTGCACCACCTCGACGAGATCCTGCGCGAGTGCTGGGAGGCCGGCGTCGTGCTGACCGGTGTCAGCGCGGGCTCCCTGTGCTGGCACTCAGGCGGCACGACCGACTCGTTCGGCCTCGACCTGGAGCCGATCACCAACTGCCTCGGTTTCCTGCCGTACTCGAACTGCCCGCACTACGACGCCGAGGCGCAGCGTCGCCCGCTGTACCACCGGCTGGTCGCCGAAGGCACGCTGAAGCCCGGGTACGCGACGGACAACGGCGTCGGCCTGCACTACGTCGGCACCGAGCTGGTCGACGTAGTGGCCGAAGTACCCGACGCCAGCGCCTACCACGTCGAACCCGACGCAACCGGTGTAGCCAAGGAAACCCAGCTCGACGCACGCCTGGTGCGCTAACCCGCCCCGGTCCCGCCGCCCGCGCGGTGGTTGCTCTCGTAACGGCAGGTAGCTGACTCTTGACGCCCGGGCAACGTGCATGCATCCTCTCTACATCCAAAATATATCGGGGGTACGGCGGTGAGGGATCCGGTGACGAAGTCCGACCAGGCGTACCAGGCGCTGCGTCGCGGCATCGTCGTCGGTGAAATCCGGGCGAACGCGCCGCTGGACGAGGCGGACCTGATGCGGCGTTTCGACACGGGGCGTACGCCGATCAGGGAAGCACTCAAGCGGCTGGCTCTCGAGCAGTTCGTGGTCTGGCCGCCGCGGCGTACGGCCTACGTCCGCGAGGTCGGGCCGTTCGAGATGGGCCGGCTGTACGAGTCCAGGCTCGTGCTCGAGGAGCCGGTCTCGCGCCTGGCCGCGGAACGCATCACCGACGCCGAGCTCGCCGAGCTCGACGGGATGTGCGCCGAACTGGAACGCGCCGCGGAAGCCGGTGAGGTCTACGAGGCCGTGGAGCTCGACCACAGGCTCCACCTGGCGATCGCGCACGGCTCGGACAACAGGTTCCTCGCCGAAGCAGTTGGCAATCTCAACTGTGGCTCGCTACGGCTGTGGTACGTAGCGCACAAGGTGCTCGGGCTCGAGGGTGTCCCCGATGACCACCGTCGCATCGTCGAGTCGCTGCGCAGCCGTGATCCGGAGCGCGCCGCGGCCGAGGCACGCCGCCATGTCTTCGTCTCCCAAGAACGTCAACTCCGACTCCAGGCCCTGAAGCCAGAGCAGGCACCGTCGACTGCCCTCTGATCGACCGCCGCAGCCCCCGTCCTCCCCATAGGAGAGATCCATGCGACTCCGTCCTCGTGTCATGGCCGCGCTCGCCGCGCTGGCCCTCCCGCTCACTGCCTGCGGATCATCCGATGGCGCCACCGACTCCGCTACGGAAGGCGAGGTGACCGTGATCGGGTACGCCGCGATCTTCCAGGACAAGTACCAGAAGGCGGTGATCGAGCCGTTCCAGGAGAAGTACCCCAACATCAAGGTCACCTTCCGGCCGGCGCAGAGCTCGGCGGAGATGCTCGCGACGCTGCGTTCGGAGAAGTCCAGCCCGACCAACGACGTCGCGATCATGGACACGTCGGTGGCCGCGACCGGCAACTCCGAGGGGGTCTTCGAGAAGCTCGACCCGAAGGCGGTGCCGAACATGAAGGACGTCACCGCGCAGGGTCGCACACCGGGCAACTTCGGGCCCGCCGTCACGTACGACAACCTGGTGCTGCTCTACGACACGAAGAAGGTGAAGAAGGCCCCGACGAGCTGGGAAGCGCTGTGGGACCCGGCGTACAAGGGGAAGATCGCGATCCCGGCCGCGCCCGACATCCAGGGGCATGCGCTGGCGATGATCACCTGCAAGATGGAGGGCGCGGACTACCGCAAGTCCATCGACCCGGCGGTGAAGCGGCTGTCCGACCTCAGCGGCTCGGTGCAGACGTGGGAGCCGCAGCCGGACTCGTACTCCCTCATCACGCAGGGATCGGCGACGATGGCCATCGGGTGGAACGCACGCGGCCAGGTCTACCAGGACACCTCGAAGGGCAAGCTCGGCGTGGCCATCCCGGACGAGGGCAGCGTCTTCCAGGTCAACACCATCAACCTGACGAAGAACAGCGAACACCCGAAGGCTGCGCAGACCTTCATGAACTACGCCTTGGGCAAGGAAGCGCAGAAGTCGTTCAGCGAGACCATGTTCTACGCGCCCACCAACGGCAAGTGAAGATCTCGGCGGAAGCGGCCGAGCGTACGGCGACCAGTCCCGACCGGCAGAAGCAGATGCTCGACGTGGACTGGAACTGGGTCAGCAAGCGCAGTGATGCCTGGACCGAGCAGTGGCGTCGCGACATCATCGGAGGCTGAGATGGCGACTGCGGTAACGGACGCGGAAGCGGAGCGGCCACCGGCCAGTGGTGCGCAGCTCTCCCTGCACGACCTGGTCAAGACCTACCCGGGCCAGACGGAGCCGGCGGTCGACCACGTGAACCTGTCCATCGAGCCGGGCAAGTTGCTGGCCCTGCTCGGGCCGTCCGGGTGCGGCAAGACCACGACGCTGCGCATGGTGGCCGGGCTGATCGATCCCACCGCGGGACGGATCGAGGTGGGCGGTGTCGACCTGACCCACACGCCCGCACACCGCCGCGGCATGGGCATGGTGTTCCAGTCGTACGCCCTGTTCCCGCATCTGGACGTGGCGCGCAACGTCGCGTTCGGGCTGGAGATGCGCAAGGTGGGCAGGGAGGAACGGCAGCGCAAGGTGGAGGCGGCGCTCGAGCAGGTGCAGCTGCGCCACCTCGCGCGGCGCAAGATCACCGCGTTGTCCGGCGGCCAGCAGCAGCGGGTCGCGCTCGCGCGCGCACTCGTGGTCGAGCCGACGGTGCTGCTGCTCGACGAGCCGTTGAGCAACCTGGACGCGAAGCTGCGTGAGCAGATGCGGGCGGAGATCCGCGACATCCAGCAACGCACCGGCATCACCACCGTCTTCGTCACCCACGACCAGGACGAGGCGCTGTCGATCGCGGACGTCGTCGCGGTCATCTCGCAGGGTCGCGTGGAGCAGGTCGGTACGCCCGAGGAGATCTACGAGCGGCCGGCGAGCAAATTCGTCGCCGACTTCATCGGCCGGGCGAACCTGCTGCCCGGCCACGTCGTCGACTGCCAGTCCGGCCGCGCGACCGTCGACGTGGACGGTCTCGGTTCGCAGCCGGTGACCGCACCGCACCCGGCGGAGGGCGAGGTCACCGTCCTGGTGCGTCCGCACCGGGTCACCGTGGCGGAGGAGGAAGCCGGCGGCCTGCAGGGCACGGTCGTCGCGCGCAGCTACACCGGTGACATGGTCTCGACCACCGTCGACGTCGACGGGCACCGGCTGGTCGCCGAGACGCTCACCGGTGAGGGCACGGTGTTCCCGCCGGGGGAGAAGGTCACGGTGAGTTGGCGGCCAGAGGACGCTCTCGTCCTGCCGTCTTGAGCAGTCAGCCCGACAAGCACGTACCAGGAGAAGGAGCCGCCCCCGTGGCATTGGTCATCAATCGCAGCGCACCGCAGTTGCCGGCAGGTCTCGCCGAGGCCGTCGCCGAGGTCGACGTACCGACGTTCGGCCACTTCCTCGAAGCCGGGTTCCCCGATCCGGCGATCCGCCGGCTCGCCGGGTCAGGGCGCATGGTCGGCCGGGCGGTGACGGTGCGGATCACGGCGACCGACTCGACGCTGGTGCACCAGGTGACGTCCATGGTCGGGCCGGGCGACGTGGTCGTCGTGGACACCGGTGGCGATGGCAGGCACGCACCCGTCGGCGGCGTCGTCGGGCACGCGCTCGCCACCGCGGGCGCGGTCGGTGTCGTGATCGACGGCGTCTGCACAGACGTCGGCACGTTGCGCGAGCTCGGCCTGAGCGTGTACGCGCGCGGCACCTCCGCGCTCACCACGAAGCTGCACGGTATCGACGCCGGCGGCATCAACGTGCCGATCACCTGTGGCGGATCGCCGGTAGAGCCCGGCTATCTGGTCAGCGGCGACGACAACGGCGTGCTGCTCGCCGCGCCCGCCGACGTGGCTGCCGTGCTCGACCGCGCCGCGGCCTCCGACGCCGCGGAGCCCGGCACCTTGGCCAAGCTGCACGCCGGCGCGACGCTGCTGGAGCTCACCGCGGCGAGGCGGCTGCTCAGCGGCCTGGGTGTCGAGTTGGCCGAGGAGACTTGATGACGACGGCCGATGCCCACTCTCCACCGGAGCCGGCCAAGGGCGGCATCGCGCGTCGCTCCGCCCGCCGGTTGGGCACGGCATTGCTGTTGCCCGGGCTGCTCGCGCTCTTCCTGACCTTCGTGCTGCCGCTGTTGTGGTTGGTACGGATGTCGTTGAACCGTGGGCAGTCCGGCGGGGCGATCATCGAGACCGTGACGCTGCACTCGTACACGAGGGTCGTCACGGATGGCTTCTTCTGGGAGGTCATCTGGAACACCATCAAGCTCGGCCTGCTCGTCACGGTGCTCGCGCTGATCGTCTCGTACCCGATCGCGCTGTTCCTCAGCCGCACCACGTCGCGCTGGCGCGGGGTGCTGATCGCGCTGGCGATCGCACCGCTGCTGACGTCGGCGGTGGTGCGGACGTACGGCTGGATGGTGATCCTGACCGACCAGGGGGTGATCAACGGTGGGCTGCAGAGCCTCGGCCTGATCGACACCCCGCTGCGGCTGACCAACAACTTCGGCGGCGCGGTCGTCGCGTTGGTGGAGATCCTCATGCCGTACGCCATCCTGGCGATGCTCGCCGGGTTCGGCCGGGTGGACGCCGAGCTGGAGAACGCGGCCGGATCGCTGGGTGCGAACCGGTTCCGGGTGTTCTGGCGGGTGACCCTGCCGCTCAGCCTGCCCGGGGTGCTCACCGCGGGACTTTTGGTCTTCGTGCTGTGCATCTCGTCGTTCGTCACGCCGCGACTGGTCGGCGGTGGCCGGCTGTTCGTGCTCGCGACGGAGATCTACAACCAGGCGACGATGACGTTGAACTGGCCGGTCGCCGCCGCGTTGTCCGTCCTGTTGCTCGCGCTCTTCGGCGCGATCATCGCGTGCTACCAGCGCGCCGTCCGCGCATTGGAGACGTAGGCCGATGAGATCACGTCCGGCAAGCTACGCGTGGCGCGCGCTGATCACCGTGCTGTACCTGTTCCTGCTCGCGCCGATCATCGTGGTGCTCGTCATCTCCTTCGACAGCCAGCCGTACCTGCGCTTCCCGCCGCAGGGCTTCTCGCTGCAGTGGTACGCCGACCTCGCGAGCAACACGGCGTTCCTCACCGGGTTCCGGGTGTCCGCGATCGTCGGGGTGGCGGTGGCGGTGCTCGCCACGGTGGTGGGCGTGCCTGCGGCGATCGCGTTGTACCGGCACAGGTTCCGCGGCAGCGGTGCCGTCACCGGTCTGTTCATCGCGCCGCTGATGGTGCCCGCCATCACGCTGGGTCTCGCGCTGATGCTGGTGCTGACCCCGCTCGGCCTCACCGGCACGTACCCGGGTCTGATGCTCGCACACCTCGGCATCACCGTGCCGTACGTGGTGCGGACGACGATGATGAGCCTGATGACCGCGGACACGTCATGCGAGGAGGCAGCCCGCATCCTCGGCGCTGGCCCGGTGACGACGTTCTTCCGGGTCACCCTGCCGCTGGTGCGTCCCGGGGTGCTCGCGGGTGCGGTCATCGCGTTCCTGATCTCCTTCGACGAGGCGGTGATCTCGCTGTTCGTCGTCGGCTCGGGCACCACCACGCTCCCGGTCGAGATCTTCCGCTACGTGCAGTACCGCACCGACCCGCAGGTGGCTGCGCTCTCCGTGGTGCTGATCGCGATCTCCGTCGCGTTGGTGGTCATCGTCGAGCGCGCCGTGGGACTGCGCCGGGCACTGCGCTGAGCGGCGGTGCTCAGGCGGCGCTGAGCTGGCTGTTGTTCTCGACCACGGACGGGTTTTGCGCCCGCTTCGCGAGCTTCGCCAGCGTGGGTACGGTCAGCAGGATGCTGCCGATCGCCGCCCACACGATCAGCACCGCAAGCGGTCCGCCCATCGCGTTGCCGTCGAAGAAGGCGACGCTGCGCAGCAGGTTGCCGCCCGTGCCTAGCGGTAGCAGCTGGCCGAGCCAGGCGAACCACTGCGGCAGCATCTCCGGCGACGCCATCCCGGACGCCGGGTTGCCGAGCAGTACGAACAGCAGGCCGGCGATGCCGATACCGGCCCGGCCGGCCACCGTGGCGAGGCCGGCGACCGCGGTGGCGATGGCGAAGGTCACCAGGGCGAGCACGCCCGCGTTCGCGACCCAGTCCCCGTCCAGGCCCTCCAGCCACCACTGGACGACGGCCACCACGGCCACGCCGGAGACGGCGGACGAGACGAGCATGCCGAGCAGCCGGTCCCGCAGCGACCTGGTGAGGTAGAAGGCGAGCGCGCCGGTGGCGAGCCCGGCCAGCATCAGGGGGAACACGGCGATGCCGAGCAGCGTGCCGCGCGGGTCGCCCTCGGCGGTCGGCACCACGTCGACGGTCCTTACTTGTGCCCGCAGCTGCGGCGGCACGCTCTCGGTGACGCTCTGGGTGAGCATGGACGCCACCATCGGGCTGGCCGCGGAGGCGGTGAGCACGGTCGGCGCGCCGGCCTCGGAGACCACGATGGCCCCGTAGATGTCGCGCTCCTCGATCGCGTCCCGTGCCGCGTCCGTGCTGCGGTACAGGTGCACCTCGAAGGCGCCGGACTGGCTGGCCAGCCGCTCGGTGAGCTGCGCGGTGGCGGGCGGCTGCCCGACCACGCCGATCGGCAGGTCCCGCGGTTCGAGCCGTGCGTTCGGCCAGGTGAACGCGGTCACGGCGAGCGTCACCAGCAGGGGGACCAGGATCACCAGTCCACCCCAGGTCAGCAGCGTCCGGCGTCGAGCTCTAGGGCGTGTCTCGTAATTGATCGGGTTGTTGGCTGGGATCGTGGTGGTGTGTCGCGTTTCCAGTTGCTCTCGGATGGTCAGTGGGCGTTGATCGAGGGGTTTCTGCCGGGTCCGACCGGCCGGAAAGGGCGCCCGTTC